>JBDKTJ010000098.1:0-24967 GCA_039698075.1 Thermoguttaceae bacterium
CGAAAAATCCTTGTCCTTTTCCTCGATCACGGCCTCGATCGGCACGTTGCAGAACAGCGCGATCTTGGCCCGATCGTCGCGGCTCAACGACCGCTCGGTGCGGCAGACCAGCAGGTCGGGCTGGATGCCGATTTGCCGCAGTTGTCCGACGGAATGCTGCGTCGGTTTGGTTTTCAACTCGGCCGCCGCCTTTAAGTAAGGCACCAGCGTCAGATGGATGTACAGGCAGTTTTCCTTGCCTACGTCGAGCGAGAACTGGCGAATGGCCTCCAAAAACGGCTGGCTTTCGATGTCGCCCACGGTGCCGCCGATTTCGGTGATGACCACGTCGACGTCGGGCCCGGCCGGTTTGGCCAGCGCCGCCTTGATTTCGTTGGTGATGTGCGGAATCACCTGCACGGTCTGGCCCAGATACTCGCCGTGCCGTTCCTTGTTGATGACCGACAGATAGATCTGTCCGGTCGTGTAGTTCGAATCGCGGTTCAGCGGACTGTTGGTGAACCGTTCATAGTGGCCCAGGTCGAGGTCCGTTTCGCTGCCGTCGTCCAGCACATAGACTTCGCCGTGCTGATAGGGGCTCATGGTGCCCGGATCGACGTTGATGTAGGGATCGAGCTTTTGCATCCGGAGCCGCAAGCCGCGTTGCTCCAACAACATGCCGATCGAAGCGCTGGTGAGTCCCTTGCCGAGCGAGCTGACCACGCCGCCGGTCACGAAGATGTGTTTGGTCACAAGAACACCGTCCAAACGTAAGAGAATCCTTCCGGTAAAGGAACTATTGTAGAAGGATTGGCGCGTGGGCGGAAGTGGCATCTTCCATCGCAAACCATTTTGCCGCCGCCTATATTTGCGGTACATGGCAAACAAACAGTAATATCAGGTAGCTTTTACAATGCTAATTTCTTCGATTCATCGCAACACAAGCCTTCGGAAATCCAAAAGCCTATTGACAATCGAGCACCCCACCCACTATAGTCACACCAGCGGATCGTACACCCCACCCAGGCGGGCGACGTGGTGCTGCTGGCTGTCCGTTAGCCATCTGGCGTGAGCGCTCGCAACCGATAAAAACTACGCCACGACAAATGCGACATGTCGTTTGCTACTCGGCGAACATCGCCGCGAGCGTCTTCAAGACTTCGTGACGTGCCGCGGGGGCCAATCGCCCTAAGCGTTTGACCAATCGCACTTTGTCGACGGTCCGCAACTGGTCCAACACGATCTGCCCTTGCTTGCCCTGAAATCGGCAAGCGACGCGCGTGGGGTAGCGCCGCCCCTTGGTCGTCATCGGAGCGACCAGCACGGTGGCCAGATGCCGGTTGGCTTCGTCCGGCGAGACAATCAAACAAGGTCGCGTTCTCTTGATCTCGCTGCCCAGCGTGGGATCCAGCGCCACCAGATACACGTCAAAACGATTCATCACCACTCCCACTCTTGATCGTCCCAAGTGGAACGTGGAAATTCACTCACCGGCTGGTCGTCGCCTCGCTGGTGCATCGCGCGAAACTGATCTTCCCAACCTTGACGCGGATGCGACGCCGAACGGATCACCAACCGATTGGCCTCGACGGACATTTCCACATCCTCGTCCAGATGGAGTTGTTCCAACCAGACCTTCGGAATCCGCACGCCTCGGGAGTTTCCGATTTGCACTAAATGGGATTTGACCACGCCGCTCATTTCTGCGTCCCCCTCTCTGCGAGTGTAATTACATTGTATCTCTTTCTCCGAGCGGCGTCAAACAAAAAAGACCTCCCTCACGCGGTCCGCTGTTTTTCGACAAACGCCTGATAGTCGTCCGGTGTGTCGATGCCGAACGTGGGTTCGTCGACCACGCCGACCAGAATCGCGTGGCCCGCCTCCAACACCCGAAGCTGCTCGAGCTTCTCGATCTGCTCCAATGTGGACGGCGGCATCGCGGCCAGTTTCAGCAGAAAATCGCGGCGATAGGCATACAGCCCCACGTGCTGGTAAAACGTCGGCGGATCGGCCTTCAGCAGCGAATCGTCCCAGTGACGCGGGCACGGGATCGGGCTGCGGCTGAAATAAAGCGCCCGGCCCGAGGCATCGAAAACCACCTTCACGCAGGCCGGATCCTTCCATTGCTTTCGGCTTCGGATCGGCGTGGCCAGCGTGCTCATCACCGCCGAAGGGTTTTGTTCCAACAACTCGACAGCCAAATCGATCGAGCGGCCGCTAATCTCCGGCTCGTCGCCCTGCACGTTGACGATCACATCGACGTCGGTCATGCGTCGGGCCACTTCGGCCACGCGATCGGTGCCGCTCGGGGCGTTGGGATCGGTCATTTCGACTTGGCCGCCAAACCGCCGCACCTCATTGAAGATGTCGGCATGATCGGTCGCCACGCAAACGCCCGACGGATGCTGGGCCCGACGAGCCGACTCGTAGGTATGCTGGATCAACGTCTTGCCGGTCTCGCGCAACAGCAGTTTCTGCGGCAATCGGGTCGACGCCAACCGGGCGGGAATCACGATCTGGCTGGTCAAACGAACTCGCAGCTTCGTCGCGGCTTGAGCCATCGAACGCATCCTCCTTGACGACGAATAAAAAAGGGCTGGAACCCGGGCGGTACGATTTCACCTCGCGTCCCTCGCCCCCCGGGAATGCCTATTCTTAGCCGATTTTTTCGCCTGTGGGTAGACGAGTCTTGACGGTGGTAATACAATGTATTATCCGCATGGCCACTCCGGGATTGCCCTATGATGACGCCCTCGCAACGAAAGCACGAGATTATCACGTTCAAGGTCGACGAGCCGCTCCGCCAGGCGATGGCCGGAATCCCCAATCGTTCGGAGTTCATTCGGGCGGCCATCCTGTCGGCGCTCGACAGCGTTTGTCCGCTCTGCAAGGGCAGCGGCATTTTGACGCCCGACCAGCGCACCCATTGGCTGGCGTTTGCCCAACACCACTCCGTGGCGGAGTGCAACAATTGCCATGCGATGCACCTGGTGTGCGAGGCCGCCCCCAAACCCGACGAACACACGGAGACGCCATCGTGATGGCCGGCGCCGTTCGAACTACGTTGTTCGTTGTCGCGGTCGGTTGGCTCGCATCCGGGCTGCCGGGTTGCGGCACGTCAAAAACTCCCGACGCGGCGGACGGTCGGCTGTCGGTGTTTGTCGGCATTGGGCCGCTGGCCTATTTGGTCCAACAGATCGGCGGGCCGCACGTCGCGGTCCACGTGTTGGTTCAGCCGGGACAAGATCCGCACACGTTCGAGCCGACCCCGCGGCAAGTGTCGGCGTTGAACCATGCCTCGCTGTTTTTCAAGGTCGACATGCCGTTCGAAGCGGTGTTGTTGGAGAAATCGCGTCAGAACAATCCGCGGCTGTCGGTGGTCGACGCGACCGCCGGCATTTCCAAACGTCCGATGGACGCGGCCTGCGCCGATTCGCACGATGGACACGACCACGCGGACGTCCGCGGCGAGCCCGACCCACACGTGTGGCTTTCGCCGCCGCTGTTGAAAGTTCTGTCGCAAAACGTTGCCGACGGTCTGACGCGCGCCGATCCTTCGCATCGCAAGGACTATGAAAAAAATCGGGCGTCGCTCGTCGATCGAATCAACGCCCTGCACCGGCGCGTCACGAAGCGATTGTCGCCCTATCGCGGCCGGACGTTTTACGTGTTTCATCCGGGGTTCGGCTATTTCGCCGACGCCTATGGGCTGAAACAAACGGCGGTTGAGATCAGCGGCAAATCGCCGTCGCCGCAGCAGCTTGGCGAATTGATCGCGCAGGCTCGCAAGGACCGTGTCCGGGTGGTTTTCGCGCAGCCGCAATCGCCGCCGCAAGGCGCCGAGGTGGTGGCCCACGCCATCGACGGACAGGTGGTTTTTCTGAACGGTCTGGCCGAAAACGTGCTGGCGGACATCGAGGACATTGCCGAAAAGATTGAAAACGCGATGAAATCACCGAAGGACGCAAACCACTAAAATGGACGAATCCGCGGGTTCCTCCACTCCCGCCATTTCCTTGAGCGACGTGACGTTTTCCTACGGCGGTCCGCCGGTGTTGGAAAATGTGACGCTTTCGATCGCGGAGCGCGCGGCGGTGAGCGTCGTCGGTCCCAACGGCGGCGGCAAAACGACGCTGGTGCGTTTGATGCTCGGCCTGTTGACGCCGCAACGGGGCGAGGTCCGAGTGTTCGGCCAATCGCCGGTCCGCACGCGGCGCCGCATCGGCTACATGCCGCAACACATGCAACACGACCCGCTGTTCCCGGTGACCGTGATGGACATCGTGTTGATGGGTCGATTGGCGGGCTATTTCGGCTGGCCCGGTCGAGCCGATCGTCAAGCGGCCGTCGACGCATTGGCGCAGGTGGACATGGACGCCTACGGCCGGCAAACGTATGCGTCGCTTTCGGGCGGCCAACGCCAGCGGGTGCTGATCGCCCGGGCCTTGTGCGGCAATCCCGATCTGCTGCTTCTGGACGAGCCCACCTCGAACGTCGACTCGTTGGTCGAAGGCCGGCTGCTGGACCTGCTCCGCCAGTTGAACCGCCGCATGACGATCGTCATGGTGTCGCACGATTTGGGATTCGTCTCGGGCCTGGTCCGCGAGGTGCTTTGCGTAAACCGTCGCGTCGCGGTGCATCCGACGGGCGAAATGACCGGCGCGACGATCCACGACCTTTACGGCGGCGACGTGCGCGTCGTCCGTCACAACCAATTTTCCGCGTCCGAGCATCGGCATGATTGAGTTTTTTCAAGCGCTGCGCGATCCGTCCTCCGCATTCCTGCTCAATGCGTTGGTGGTCGGACTGTTGTCGAGCGTGTCGTTGGGCGTGATCGGCTCCTACGTCGTCACGCGGCGAATCACCTACATCGCGGCGGCCATCTCGCATTGCGTGCTGGGCGGCATCGGCGCGGCGCTTTGGTTGAACGTCGTCTGCGGCTGCCGATGGTGCGACCCGATGCTCGGCGGCACGCTGGCCGCGCTGGCGTCCGCCCTCCTGATCGGATTGGTGAGCCTCTACGCCCGACAACGCGAAGACACCGTGATCAGCGCCGTCTGGGCGGTCGGCATGGCGGTCGGATTGCTGTTTTTCGCCAAAACGCCCGGCTACGTCGACCCGATGAGCTACCTGTTCGGAAATATTCTGCTGATTTCGCACGATGACGTGTGGCGCGTGGCCGGCATGGATTTTTTGGTCGTTGCCATCGGCGTCGGCTTTTATCCGAAACTGCTGGCGATCTGTTTTGACGAGGAATTTGCCGAGTTGCGTGGCGCGCGCGTCAAGGCGTGGTATCTCGTGCTGCTTTGTTTGACGGCGTTGACCGTCGTGCTGCTGGTTCGCGTGGTCGGGGTCGTGCTGGTCATCGCGCTGCTGACGTTGCCGGCGGCCGTGGCGGGCCATTTCGCGCGACGACTCTGGCAAATGATGCTCCTGGCCACGCTGTGCTGCATGGCGTTCGTCACCCTGGGGCTCGCCTTGAGCTATCCGGCGGATTTGCCGAGCGGCCCGGTGATTATTTTGATCGCCGGCGGCGCGTATCTCGCGGTCGTGTTGGCCAATCGACTCTTTCATCGCCACGAATCCTGAGGCGCGCCAGGCCTGACTTTCTTGACCCGACGCCGCAAAACCGCTAAACTGAAAAACGTGGGCCCGACCCTGCCGAGGAGCCTTTTGATGACGAAGTTCAACACGCGCGGCTTTGTGTCCTTGTTGTTGAGTTTCACGTTCTTGGTGTCGTTGGTTTCGGGCATCGTGATGTGGGTCCATTCGCCGGCCGTGGTGTTCGGGCTCGGCGTTTGGAAACACGCTCACATGTACGTCTCCGCAGTCATGGTGTTGACGGCGATCGTGCATTTCGCGCTGAATTGGTCGGTCTATGGCAGCTATTGGCGACGCAAGATCTCGGGCCGGGGTTGGCGATGGGAGTTTGCCGCGGCCGTGGTGTTGGCCGTCGTCGTGACAGCCGTCGCGATGGTGAGCGCCCCCGCGAAGTCCGGTCGCCCCGGCGATCCTTCGCAGATGACTCTTCAGCAACTCGCGCGGACGTCGGGCCGTCCGGTCGAAAAAATCGTTGACCTGTTGGGCAAGGAAAACATCCACGTCCACGATCACGCCGATTCGCTTCGGAAAATCGCCGAACACAATAATTTCTCTCTCGAAAAACTGTGCGCCCTTCTCGAGCGCGAAGTGCCCGAGGCGATGCGTCCGTCTCGCGGACCGCATTGATCAATCGTCGTAGGACAGGAGCAGCGATGAGTCCGAAAGCCGCACGGGTCGGCGTCGATTGGATCGGCATCCAGGGTGGCGTGGCCACCACGGCCTTGATCGGCCACATTCTTCTAAAAAAGGGGCTCGCGGCGACGGGCGGACTGGTGACCGAATTGCCGCGGTTCCAAAACCTCGGCCTGCCCAACTGGGGCGACCTGGTCTTCGCCGGCCACGAGATCCGACGCGATTCGCTGTGGGACTCGGTCCAATGGCTGACCGACGAACGGCTCGTGCGCCGCGAACAACTCGACGCGTGCCATGACGAGTTGGACGCGATCGACCGCCGTGTTCGGTCGGGCACGATCCGCAACGTCGGTCCGACGATCCAGCGATTGGCCGATCGGGAGCTGCCGACCGCGGAGGCTCCACGGCAGACCGTCGCCCGACTGCAAGCCGATCTGGCCGAGTTCGTACGCCGGGAGAGCCTCGACCACGTGATCGTCATGAACGTCGCGTCGACCGAGCCGCCGATCGACACCGCCGATTGGCCGACCGACTGGGACGCGATGGATCGCTGGCTCGACGATCCGCAATGTCCGCTGCCGGCCAGTTCGTTGTATGCCATCGCCGCGTTGGAGGCGGGCCATTCGTATTTGAACTTCACGCCGTCGCTCGGGTCCGCGCCGGCGGCGGTCGACGATCTGGCCCTGCGCCGTCACACGCGTCATTACGGATGCGACGGCAAGACCGGCGAGACGCTGATGAAAAGCGTGCTGGCGCCGATGTTCGCCCATCGCAATTTGCCCGTGCGGAGTTGGGTGGGCCACAATATCTTCGGCAACCGCGACGGCCTGGTGCTCGACGATCCGGCCAACAAGCGATCGAAAGTGTCCAGCAAAGACCATCTGATTGGAGAGATTCTCGGCTATCGGCCCAAGACGCTGGTGTCGATCGAGTATCTGCCCGACCTGGGCGATCGGAAGACGGCGTGGGATCACATTCATTTCACCGGTTTTTTGGGCGTTCCGATGACGCTTCAATTCACCTGGCAAGGGTGCGATTCGGCGTTGGCCGCGCCGCTTGTGCTCGATCTCGTGCGGCTGACGGAGCTGGCCCGGCGTCGCGGCCACACGGGCCTGATGACCTTTTTGGCCAGTTTCTTCAAAAGCCCCTACGGCGTCGATCAGCACGCGTTCGAGCGGCAGTTCCAGATGTTGGAACAGTGGGTGCAAGACGTTTCTTGACGGGCCGATAAGAAAAAAATCCACGAAGAACACGAATTGCACGAAGACGTTGAAACGGCGGTCGAAATGATTTCGTTCGACTCGGTTCAAAAAAATCTTCGTGAACTTCGTGCCCTTCGTGGATGATTTCAGGTCGTCAACGGATCAGCGCAACACGACGGCCACCGCCTCGGCAGCCGGCTTGGCCTTTTGGAAATCCTTGGCGGACGGCACTTTGAAGCACGTGGCGAAGACGATTGCGCCGGCCAGCGTAATGACCAGCGGCACGCCCCAAATCTTCGCCCATTGGAACTTGCCGTCCACATGGTTCTTCTCAATGACGATGCCGGCCATTTGCGTGCCGACGAACGAGCCGACGCCGACCGTGACGATGAAGATCAGCGATTGGGCCGAGGCGGTGATTTCGCTGGGGGCCATGGTCCCGACGAAAATCTGGCCGCCGATCATGAACAACACATAGGCCAGCCCGTGAAACGCCTGGAAGATGCTGATGACCAAGCTGCCTCGGCTGAACACATAGCTGGCGAACAGGGTGGCCCAACAGGCCGCGCCAATTGCGAAGGTCCACGCGAACCCGGCCTTATCAATGACCACGCCGAGCAAGAACATCGTGCCGAGGGCTTGGAACGCTTGGGCGATGCCCATCACGGCCGAGACGTTCTTGCCGCTGATGCCGCGATCTTGCATGAACTGTCCGGTGCCGAGGAAGTAGAACTGCATCATGCCGGACACGACCAACTGGGCGACCATGAAGATCAGGTAGTTGACGTTGGTCAACATGCCGAGGGCCTCGACGACCGGATTCACCGTAGCCGCCGTTTGACCAGCCACGCTGGCCAACTTCGGCGCCGTGGCCGGTTGAATCAGACACACCACGGCCATGACGGCCGAGAGAAACGCCGCCACATACAGCGCGTCGGGCCCGTCGCCGCCCATCTTAAACGCTTGCCGCATGCCCGTCAGGAAGTAACCGATCAACGCCCAGGCAACCGGCGCCCAGAGGAACACCAGCGATTGAATGGAGATCGGCAATCCCAAGAACACCAGCGAGGCGTCGCCGGGGATGTGTTCGAACAGGACCTTATTGACCAGCGGGAGCGTCGCCGTGTAGCAGATCGAATACAGCAGCATGGCCCAGAACATGCCCCAGAACTTCGTCTGCTTGGCCGTCACAAAAAGCAGCACCGCGCCGACCGCTTGAGCCGCCAAAATGATCCACTCGGCGTTAAACCACTTATCGGCGATGTAGCCCGACACAAACGGCGAGAACATGCACGCCAACGGGAACGTCGCGTAGATCCAGCCGACCTGCTTGCCGGTCATCTTCAGCGGGCCGAGCAACCGCAGGGCCAAGACGGGCATCCACACGCCCCACACCGCGTACTCCAAAAACATCAACGCGCTGACTCGCAGGTAGACGTTCCAATCCATCATGTTTTCTCCGAAGGGGAAGGGACCGGGAAACCGTGCTGATGAGTGTACCCCCCGTCTTCAAAAAAGACAATCAGGGGGCCATGTTTTTCCATGAAAAAAGGGGCTCAGAACGCCTACGCGGCCGGCGGCTCGATGCCGAAATCGCGGATCGTCAGCAGGCTGCGCAGCGAATAGCCGCGACTGGCGAACGCCGCGGCGCCGCCTTCCAGACGGTCGATGATGGCCAACACGCCGAGCACTTTCATCCCGAAGGCCTCGACCCGCTCGATCGCTTTCAATGACGAACCGCCGGTGGTCACCACGTCCTCGACGATCACGGCGGTTTGACCCGGCCGCACCGGCCCTTCAATGAACTGGTTGGTACCGTGCCCCTTGGACTCTTTGCGAACCATGAAGCCCAACAGCGGCGTGCCGCGGACCGCCGACATCGTAATCACGGCGGCGGTGATCGGATCGGCCCCGATCGACATCCCGCCGACGGCTTCCGGCGACGGCCCCTCGGCCAACAGATCCAAAAGACCTTCGGCCACCAGCCGGGCGCCCGAAGGATCGAGCGTCACTTGCTTGCCGTCCAGATAGTAGGTGGCCTGTTTGCCCGAGGCCAACGTAAAATGCCCGAACTTCAGGGCTTTTTGTCGCATTAACGCGATCAGCGCTTGCTTGTCGTACATGGAGGGTCTCTCGGAAAGACGTCAAACCGGGGAAGGAAACATCCGCCGGCCGTTTCACGCCGCCGGACGTCGCGCGGCGTACAGATACGGATTCATCGTCGGATCGTTGTACATCTTGAACTGGCGATACACCATCAGCCGCTTCCGGCCGGCGAAAATGTCGTCCAAAAGCTCGCGGAGCGATCGGGCGAGATCGCGGCGCTGCTGGTGCAAAATCTCCAGCCGGTCTTTCGCGCGAGCCACGTGCTCCTCGGCGGCGTCGCTGCGGCAGGCCTGTTCCTCCATATGATACAGCCGAAGGGCCAGGATCGACAACCGGTCCATCGCACTGCCCGGCGTTTCCGTATTCAATCGGGCATCCGGGGCCGGCACAACCTTCGACGCCGACAGCGCGGCCACCAGAAAATCGTCCAACCGCTCGATCAGGTCATTCCGCTGCTGGTTCAGCCGGTCGATCGACCGCTTCACCTCGGCCATGTCGGCGTCGCTCACGTCCGGGCTGCGAGCGATGTCCTCTTGATGCCAAAGCCGAAAGTTTTGCTGGTGCTGGTGGCAGACCAATCGCAGAAAACCGTCGTAGGGGTTGTCGATTTCCCGCGAATGCCACTGCGTTACGGTCGTTTCGTGCAGCTCGAGGATTTCGTGAACGTCAATCATGGACTTGGTCGCAACCTGGGGCCACGTTATCATGGTAGCCGATTAGCTCCATGGGTCGCGGAAGGATAGCCAAAAGCGTGATTCGCGGCAAGATTAGATCATATGCGAAAACTAAGCATCGTATTCGTAATCCTTCTGACGGCCATTTTGGGGCATGAATTATGGGAAGCCTACCAAAACACCCCCCCAGAGCCGGAGGCCGGGACAAGTCTTGGCAGGCCGGTTTTCGACCTTCCGCCGTCGACGGCCAACGACAGGAACTCGCCCAGCGCCGTCGCCCTCGACAGCCGCAAACGGGACGGCAAACCCTGGCCGAAGTCCACCTTTCGACTCGGCTCCTTCAACATTCACGGGGGCGTGGGTCTCGACGAGCGTCAGGATTTCGACCGGACGACCGAGTGTCTGCACGACCTTGACGTGGTGACGCTGAACGAAGTCCACGGACAATTCCCGTCGGATCGGTCGGATCAGGCGGCCCAATTGGGCAAACGACTCGACATGGAATGGCTGTTCGCCCCGGCCGACGTGCAATGGTACTACCGAGGGTTCGGCAACGGCTTGCTCACGAAAGCGCCCGTCGCGTTTTGGCAATGGATCCCCTTGCCGCGGCGGTCCGACCCCAGTTATCGGAACATGGTGCTGGCCAACTTGGAGTTTTGCGACGCCAAGAATCGCCCCACGACGGTCCACCTGTTGTTAACCCACGTCAACCAACGTTACAACGCCGACCGGCACGCGCAACTTCAATCGGTCATCGCCATGTACCTCGCGTTGGCCGAACCGGCGATCCTGACCGGCGACTTCAACAGCACGGCGGACGACCCCGAAATACAGCGGTTGCTGCATACGCCCGGCGTTTCCGACGTGGTGGGCGAAAAATCCACGGTCAAAATGCCGGAACGCATCGATTGGATCTTTGTGCGGGGGCTCCGTTGCACCCAGGCGGGCATTCGCAAGAACGTCGCGTCCGACCACCCGCTGGTTTGGGCCGAATTGGAGTTGCCACGATCGAAATGGTAAAATAGCGCAAGGCTTCAGCGCCTTGGGGGAGAATTCCCGTGCGATGGTTTCGTCAATTTCGTAGTCGTCGCGCCGTCGACCTGGCGGCCGTCGCGTTGTTGGGCGGCGCGGCCGTCGCCGCCTGGACGCTCTTCGGCTGTCACGGTTCGAGCAGTTGCGCGGCCGGCTCGTCCGTCGCTTCGGCCGACGTCCCCTTCGACGGCGCGAAGGCTTTCGAGTATCTCAAGCAACTTTGCGCGATCGGGCCGCGGCCCAGCGGCAGCTCGGGCATGGCCAAGCAACAGCAGCTTCTGGCCACGCATTTCCGAAAACTCGGGGCGCAGATCGCCTATCAGAAATTCCGCGTCCGCCATCCATTGGACGGCTCATGGGTGCCGATGACGAACATCCTCATCCGCTGGCGTCCGCAGAGTCCGACCCGGGTGTTGCTGTGCGCCCATTACGACACCCTGCCCTTTCCGATGGAAGACCGCGAGAATCCGCGCGGCGTCTTCCTGGGCGCCAACGACAACGCCAGCGGCGTGGCCGTGCTGATGGAACTGGGTCGCCACTTGGCCGCACAAAAATCCGGCGTCGGCGTCGATTTCGTGTTCTTCGACGGCGAGGAATTCCGGTTCCGCGACGGCGATCGTTTCTTCCTGGGCTCCGAGTATTTCGCCCGAGCGTATCTGAAAAACAAGCCGCAGCCCCCGTATCGCTGGGGCGTGCTGCTGGACATGGTCGGCGACAAGGATTTGCAGATCTATCAAGAACGCAACGGCCTGTGGTGGCCGGACACTCGCGAGTTGGCCGCCGATCTTTGGGCGGTCGCGGCAAAGCTCGGCATTTCCGAGTTCATCGCGAAGCCCAAACACGAGGTGGACGACGACCACGTCGTGCTGCACAACATCGCAAAGATCCCCTGCATCGACGTGATCGACTTCGACTATCCGGCATGGCACACCCAACAAGACCTGCCCGAACAGTGTTCGTCCGAGAGCCTGGGCAAAGTCGGCCGGGTGATTTCCGAATGGCTCAAGACAGTCCAATAAACTCGAAACGAATCGTTTCCATGCTTCACGACTAACTCGCAAACAGTTCCACCATCGATTTCCACCCCCTAAGCCGCCAACTTCATGGACCTTTTCCTCGCCATTCTGATTTCGTCGCTCTTGTTGCTGGTCGCCGTCGTGCTGATCGTCTCGCACGTTCGCTCATGGCGGGCGTTTCAACGTGAGCCGCTGGACGCCGAGGAGCGCGACTATCGCTGGCGTCAGTTCCGACGTCGCATGCAGACCAGCGCGATGTTGGCGCTGCTGGCCGTGGCCGTGCTGGTCGGCTATTTGATTCCGCCGGGCTTCGTGGCCTTGGCTTTTTGGCTCGGCGTCCTGCTGCTGGTCTGCTGGCTGGCGTTGCTGGCCGCCGTGGATATCTGGGCCACGAAACACTATTTCGGACGCCTGACCCACGAGACGCTGGTCAACAAGCTGCGGCTGGAGGCTGAACTGCGCCGCCTCCAAGCGTCCGAGGGCAATGGGAAGTCGGTCAAGAAAAACCCCTACGGCGAAGATTGACGTCCGATTTTCCTTCGGCTCCAAAACGTCCACACAACCGAACCGCTCGATATCGGCTCTAAAACACGGTGGCAAACCGACGGTTTTCCCTCGGCTCCAAAACGTCCACGCAACCGAACCGTTCGATATCGGCTCTAAAACACGGGGCCGATCTGCTTCAATCGGCGTTCGGTCTCGGCCATCAGGGCGTCCTCGGCCTTTTCGTCGGCCGCCTCGTAGGTGACCGAAAACCGCAGATACGACCCGGCGTCGTCCCACGGCACCGTGCAAATCGAATGCTCGGTGATGAGATACTGGCTGAAGGCCTCGGCCGTCGGAAACTGCTGCCCGTCGGCGATCGCTTTCGGACTGCGCGTGTAGAGGAAATACGAACCGCCGGGCATGCGGCAGTCGAACCCGCACCGGCGCAGCGTCGCGACCAGTTTTTCGAGTCGGCGGCGATATTTCGCCCGGGTGACTCGCGGAATCTCGGGATCGTCGAGCGCCGCGGCCGCCGCTTTTTGAATCGCCTTAAACTGGCCCGAGTCGCTGTTGTCCTTCACGTCGGCCAGCGCGCGAACGATCGTCGCATTGCCGCACACGAACCCCATGCGCCAGCCGATCATGTTCCAACCCTTCGACATCGAATGGATCTCGACGCCGACGTCGCGCGCGCCGGGCGTTTGCAGAAAACTCAGCGGCGGAGCGTCGAAACTGAACATCACATGGGCGGCGTCCTGCACCACGACGATCTCATTCGCCTTGGCAAAATCGACCACTTTCGCAAAAAACTCCGGCGTGGCCGCCTTGCCCGTCGGACTGTTCGGATAATTGATCACCAACAGCTTCGCGCGGCGACGCACCTCGGCGGGAATTGAGTCGAGGTCGGGCAGGAAATCGTTCTCGGCCAACAGCGGCAGCCGATGCACCTCGCCGCCGTAATACTTCGTGTGCGTGCCGGCCACCGGATAGCCGGGCACGGTCATCAGCGTCACGTCGCCGGGATCGATGAACACGGCCGGCAACATCGCCAACGCGGGCTTCGTGCCGATGCAGTGATTCACCTCGGTGACCGGGTCCAACTCGACGCCGAACTCGCGCCGCATCATGCGGGCGGCCGCCTCCTTGAACTCCGGGATGCCGTTGTCGGCGTAGCCGCGATTCTCCGGCTTGCTGATCTCCTCGGCCATCACGCGGCGAACGGCCGGATCGGCCATTTCGTCGTTTTCACCGATGCCGAAATCGACCAGCATGCGTTCGGGATGATCGGCCAGCGCCTTGCGTTTGGCTCGCTTGATCTTTTCAAACTTATAGATTTCGGTGCCTTTTCCGTAGTGGACGCCGCCGATGCGTTGGGCAAAAAGTCGCTGAAAATACGGGTCGCTCATGGAATAAAAACAAACCAAGAAAGGGGACAGACGGGCAAAAAGCCCGAGAAAACGAAGACCTCACGAACTAGTTAGTGTACTGTGCCGCCGCGACGGCGACAATCCTTCTTGACGGCCCCCTCCATATTGGTGCATCGCGGTCTTTGTGCTAGGATGGAGCTTTCTCAAACTAGAACCCTACCCGCCCGCTCATGTCCCCCGAAGCACCCGCCGCCGAACTTGCCCCCGTCTCGGAAACGTCCGCACCACCGCGACGTCATGTGGCGCTGCCGCTTTTGTTGTTTATTTTGACGTGCCTTTCCACGTTTTGGGTCGGGTCGGTCGCATGGCGGCCAGTCGGTCACTTGGGCCCTCTGTATCACAGCGTGCTGTCGTTCGTGGAAAACCTGTCGCAAGGCTCGCCGTGGGCTGCAATGCAAGAATCGTTGGCTGTGGCCGACATGGATTGCCGGCAAGGGTTGCTTTACATGGCCGCCGTGCTGGGCATCTTGCTCTCGCACGAAATGGGACACTTCTTGATGGCCTCGCGACATCGAATTCCCGCCAGCCTGCCGTATTTCATTCCCGTCCCGATCTTGCCCTTCGGCACCCTCGGCGCCGTGATCGGCATGGAAGGGTTTCGGGCCAATCGCCGCGAGCTGTTCGATCTGGGCGTCGCCGGTCCGCTGGCTGGACTGATCGTCGCACTGCCGATCACCTGGCTCGGCATCCGCATGTTGCCGACGGCCCCGATGGCCGGCAACGGCCTGTGCTTTCACAATCCGTTGCTGTTGCAATCGATGATCGCCTGGCTCCAGCCCGCCTATCCCACACCGAACGTTTTGTACTTGAACCAGTTGAATCCGTTCCTGATGGCCGGTTGGATGGGCATGCTCGTGACCGGATTGAATTTGCTGCCGATCAGTCAACTCGACGGCGGCCACGTGGCCCACGCGCTGTTGGGCGACCATGCCAAATACTTGGCCCGCGGACTGCTGCTGGCCGGCATCGCATTCATCCTCGTCACCGAACAGTACGGCTGGACTATCATGCTGGTCCTGGTCACGTTGCTCGGCGCCGATCACCCGCCGACCGCGGACGATCGTTGCCCCTTGGGACTGTTTCGCAGGGCGATCGGTTGGGCAAGTCTGTTGATTCCCATCCTCTGCTTTCCGTCGATGGGCATCACGCCGACGTGATCGCACGGGCGGCTCCCCGCCCCACCCTGCCCGCCTTGCCTATACCGCCATCTATTTTTCGTAAAATACGACAAATCGGCATGGTGGCGCAGCGAGGTTTGTCATTATAATCCGCCCCGAATTCTTTGAACGCCTTTTTTTGCGGATTCCGATTCATAGAACACGGGGCCGATGATGCTCGGACACGGAGGTCCGAAAACATCGCGAACATGCCGCCTGCCGATCGCAAGGACTGCGGTCGCCGCGACGCTTTTCGTTTGCGCCCTCTTGGCGTCGCTCTCTTCGCTTCAGGCCGACGACCTTCGCGTGCGAGTCGCCTGGGGCGGCGGCGCTGAACGAATCTGGCAAGGCGAAATTTCGATCAGCGACGGCGCGCTGTCCGAACCGATCCCCCTCGGCGTCGAGGCCGACCAGCCCGGCGCGATGTGGCTCGACACGGACTCGCACCATCGCCAAAAACTCAAAATCCAACATCGCAGCCCGCGCAGCTACGACGGCGTCGACCTGCTGATCGCCGCGCCGCCGACCGCCAAGTTGATCGTCCGGTTGTCGGCGTCCGACGACCCCTCGGCATCGGCTGTGGTCGAAACGCCGCTGGCCGATCTGTCGAGCGAGCCGGTCAATAAGGAACTCGACCGCCGCGGCAATCGGGTGCTGCTGATGCGCACGCCGGGCGATTCGCTTCGGGTTCATTTCTCTCGCGACCATCTGGTGTTCGGGCCCGGCGAAATCTTGCACGGCACGCTCGAACCGCACGTCTTGCCGTTGGCCGACGGCGGCCGGGCCAGGATCAAAGTCCAATTGCTCGGCGGCGGCAAGGAGCTTTGGTCCGGTCAATACGACGCCGCATCGGGCCGCGAACAAAAAATCCCGCTGGAAATCCATTTGCCCGAAAACGAAGGCGTCTACGACGTCGTCGTCACCGCCGTCAACAATCCGAACTGGTCGCAGGCGGTCCGCCAGCCGTTGAATTGGAAACGCACGCTGGCCGAGCGTCGCGTGCAATTGTTGGTGTTGGAGCCGCGCACGCCCACGCCGCCTCGGGCGGATCGCGACGCCGGCGCGCTGGTCGAAATCGATCCGGCCAATCCGCGCTGGTTTGAAAAGCTGAACAAGCTGCCGCAACTGCAATTGGCCAAGGGCCGGCTGCCTCGGCTTTGGAAGGGTCCGCTCGGCAACGGACGCATGCAGATCGAGCGGCGTCCTTTGGGCGAACTGGCCCAACTGCGTCCCAACGCCGAATCGCCCGATGCCAGTTGGGAGGCTTATTGGCTGCCGATCGCCCATCCGGGCCGTCCGTATCTGCTCGAGGTCGATTATCCGAGCGACGCGTCGCAAACGTTGAACATCAGCGTGGTCGAGCCGAACGCCGCCGGCGCGTTGACGCCGATCGGATTGGATTCGGGCGTCGACAGCGAAACCTCTCCGGCCGCGTCGACCGGCGAGCCTCGATGGCAGCAACACCGGTTGATTTTCTGGCCGCGCACCTCCGCCCCGTTGGTGCTCGTCAGCAACGGCCGCGACCACGCGCCGGCCCAGTATGGAAGGATTCGCGTGCTGCCGGCCGGCGATCGGCTGGCCCGGGCCGCGTCGGACGAAACGCCGAAAGACCGCCGGCTGCTGGCCGCCTATCTCGATCGGCCGCTGATTCCCGAAAACTTTTTGGCCGACGAGGCCGTCGATCCGTGGAGCGGCCGCTGCCTGGACGATTGGTGGACTTTCTACGAGGGCGGCAGCCGACTGGTCGAATACTTGCGTTACGCCGGCTGCAACGGGCTGATGCTGGGCGTGGTGGCCGACGGAAGTTCGATCTATCCCAGCGAGCGGGTTTCGCCGACGCCGCGGTACGACACCGGCGCGTTTTTCGCCTCGGCCCAAGACCCGGTCCGCAAGGACGTGCTCGAGATGTTGTTCCGCCAGTTCGACCGCGACGGTTTGCGACTGATTCCGATGGTCGAGTTCGCCGCGCCGCTGCCCGAACTGGAGGCGTTGCGTCGCTCCGGCGGCTCGGAATCCGAAGGACTCGGTTGGATCGGCGCCGAGGGCACGGACTGGTGCGAGGCGTCGCCGCCCCAGCGCGGCTTGGCCCCCTACTACAACTTGCTGCATTTGCGCGTCCAGCAGGCGATGCTCGGCGTGTTGCGTGAATTGGCCGAGCGTTACGGCCGGCATCCGTCGTTCGCCGGGCTTTCGGTGCGGCTTTCGACCGACAGCTATGCGCAGCTTTTGGGGCCTGAGTGGGGCATGGACGACGCGACCATCGCCCGATTCGAGCGCGAGACGGACACCCGCGTGCCCGGCCAGGGATCCCAACGCTTTGCTCAACGGGCGGTTTTTTTGACGGAAGGGCCACAACGCCGAGCGTGGCTCGAATGGCGAGCCGCTCAGGTAGCCGCCTTCTACCATAAGGTTCACGAAGAGCTTGCGGCGATCCGGCCCGACGCCCGGCTGTATTTGGCCGGGGCCGGAATGTTCGACGGTCCCGAGGCCGAAGCGTCGCTGCGTCCGACGTTGCCGCGGCGAACCACCGTGGCGGCGGCCATGCTGCAAGTGGGCGTCGACGCCCGGTTCTTCGCCTCGCCGAGCGACCGCAGCGGCATCGTGCTGCTCCGGCCCGAACGCATCGCCTCGGAGTCGAATCTGGGCGTCCGGGCCGTCGATTTGGAGGTCCGGCAAATGACCGATTTCGACCGGCTCTTTCAGCCCGCCCGACTGACCGGCAGCCTGTTCTTTCACGCTTCACACGAACTCCGGCTGGAATCGTTCGACGCGAAAAACCCGTTCAAGCCCGCGGCGCTGTGGATGATCGCGCAGCCGTCGCCGTCGGGTCCGCGCAATCGGCAGCGGTTCGTCCACAGTCTGGCGATGCTGGACGCCCAGGCGATGTTCGACGGCGGCTGGCGGCTTCCGATGGGCCAAGAAGAATCGATTCGCGACGTGGCCGCCGCCTATCGAGCGCTGCCGGCGATCCGGTTCGAACCGATCGGTGAAGCCGGGCCGGACGATGCGGCCAAGCCGGTGATGTTCCGCCGCGGCGAGTTTGGGGGACGGACGTATTTCTATGTTGTCAACGACGCTCCGTTCGCCGCGACCGGGCGGATTCACATCGAGGCCGGCTCGACGTGCCAACTCGAGGAGTTGACCGGCCGCCGCGAGATCGCCCGAATGCAGCCGGACGGCGAAAAAGGTTTTTCGTGGGAAGTGGCGTTGGAGCCCTACGATTTGGTGGCCGTGCGGTTCTCCGAGCCCGGAGTGCAGTTCTCCCGTCCGCGCACCACGTGGTCCGATACGGTCGAGGCGTCGTTGGGCGCGGAGATCCGCCGGCTTGGCGCCCGAGCGGCCGCGTTGCGCAATCCGCCGCCCTTGGACGCGCCGGTCAACGCGGGATTCGAGCGATCGGCCACGCGCGACGGTCCCGTTCCCGATTGGGCCGTCACCACGCGCAGCGGCGTCACGGTCGAGTTGGACACGCAACAAGGGCACGGCGGCCGGCAGTCGGCCCATCTGGCGAGCACCGGCGCGGTGGCCTGCCTGGTGAGCCGTCCGATCGCGGCGCCCAACACGGGCCGGCTGTCAATGTCGGTGTGGTTGCGCGTGCCCAACGCCGATCAACAACCGCCGCTTCGCTTGGCGCTGGACGCGAAACTGCACGGACGCGACTATTATCGATTCGCCACGGTGGGTCAGTCGGTCGGCACGGGCCAGCCGGACGTTCCGATCGCCTCGCAGTGGAGCCGGTACGTGTTCCAGGTGGACGACCTGCCGCTGGAAGGGCTGACGTCGCTCCGCGTCCGATTCGATTTGATGGGCCGGGGCGAGGTGTGGGTCGATGACGTTCAAATCTACTCGCTGGCGTTCAGCAAGCCGGAACTCTTGGAATTGTCCAAGTTGATTACGCTGGCCAACGTGAATTTGCAAAACGGGCAGATCGCCGGCTGCCTGCGGTTGCTGGACGGTTACTGGCCGCGATTTCTGAACGAAAACGTGCCGCTTTCGCCGGGCGCGGAGACCGCGTTGGCCAAGCCGGCGGCGGAGGAAGAAAAACCGCCCGAACGCAGCGGCTGGATCGACCGCATGAAAGACATGGTGCCCGAGTCGCTGCGGTTCTGATCCGCGATTGACGTCGAAAGCGAGAGATGGCTTTTCTTCAAAAACGGTTTGCCGTTTTGCCAAATTTCTTGTGAAATCGCAAGCGGTTGGAACGTTCCGAGGGAAACGCCCCGCTGTTTTCGCGGAAGAGCATCCGCGCATTTTCAAGTTGGAGCGCGTGTTACTTCGGCGCCAAGGTGCAAATCATTCGGCGGCCGTGATGGACCGGAGCGGCCTCGACCTTCGCCACGTCGACCAGTTGCTCGATGACGTCGTCGATCACCTTGCGGCCCTCTTCCACGTGGGCCAGCTCGCGGCCGCGATAGACCACCGTGACGATCACCTTGTCCTTGTGCTCCAAGAACTCGCGGGCCTTGCCCACCTTGACCTGGATATCGTTTTCGCCCGTCTTCGGACGAACGCGAATCTCCTTGATCTTCATCTGGTGCGAATGGCTCTTGTGTTGGCGTTTCTTCTGCTGGTATTTGAACTTGCCGTAGTCCATGATCCGGCAGACCGGCGGTCGCTCGCCAGGCGCCACTTCGACCAGGTCCAATTCCGCCGTCCGCGCCTGGCGAATCGCCTCATCCGTGGGCAAGATGCCCAACTGTGCTCCGTCCGCACCGATCACGCGGACCGGAGTGATGCGAATTTGTTCGTTGATGCGCTGTTTGTTCGTCGCCTCAGGCGGCCTCCACTTTCCCATAAATCATACACCTTTTGGACTTTGGATATGCGTTGAATGACTGTTGTAGTATCCCCAGAAAACGGGGGTGTGTCAAGCTAGGGGTCAGACACGTGTTTTTCGTCCCTGACCTCGCCCCCCTATTTTCTGGCTGTCTTGGCTTGAATTTCCGCCTGCAATTTGCCGATCGCGGCCTCCAGCGACATCGCGCCCAGGTCGCCTTCGAGCCGATCTCGCACGGACACCTGGCCTTGCTCGGCCTCTCGGCCGCCGATGACGAACATGTACGGGATCAACTCCAGTTGCGCGTCGCGGATCTTCGCACCGATCTTTTCGGCCCGATAATCGCCGCCGACCCGCAGGCCCGCCGCCGCCAATTTCTGCTGGACTTCGCGGCCGTACGGCTCGACTTTTTGGCTGACGACCATCACTCGGACCTGTTCGGGCGCGAGCCACAACGGGAACGCGCCGGCGAAATGCTCGATCAACATGCCCACGAACCGCTCGAACGATCCGAACGGCGCCCGATGGATCATCACCGGCTGGTGCGGCACGTTGTCGGCGCCGATGTACTCCAGGCCGAAACGCTGTTTGCTGGGCAGGTTGTAGTCGAGCTGCACGGTGCCAAGCTGCCACGGCCGCCCGATGCAATCGGCCACGACGAAATCGGCCTTCGGCCCGTAAAAAGCCGCCTCGCCGCGTTCGACGTGCAGGTTGGGCAGATTCATCTCGCGGCAGACGCTTTCCAGCGCCGCCTCGGCCCGCTGCCATGTCTCCGGACTGCCGACGTATTTGTCGCTCGACGGGTCGCGGAACCCCAACCGAACGCGATAGTCGTCCAGCCCGAGCGTTTTCAAAACGAATTGGGTCATCTCGATGCAACCGCGGAACTCGTCGGCCACTTGCTCTTCGGTGCAGAAAATGTGGGCGTCGTCCTGGGTGAACCCGCGAACGCGCGTCATGCCGTTCAACTCGCCCGACTGTTCGAACCGATGCACCGTGCCGAACTCAGCCAACCGGAGCGGCAGGTCGCGATAGCTGCGCGGCTTCGATTTGTAGATCGTCACGTGATGCGGGCAGTTCATCGGCCGCAGCAGGTATCGGTCGCCGTCGGCCATTTCGATCGGCGGAAACTGCGATTCCTTGTAATACGGATAATGGCCCGAGGTCTCGTACAAATGAACGTTGCCGATCACGGGCGTGCACACCGGCTGATATCCGCGGCGAATCAGCTCGCCGTAGAGGAAGTTTTCCAATTCGTGCCGCAGCGCCGCGCCTTTGGGCAGCCAAAAGACCAGCCCTTGGCCCACGTTGGGCTCGATCAAAAACAATTCCAACTGCCGGCCCAGCACGCGATGGTCGCGCCGCTTGGCCTCTTCCAGCTGGCGCAGATGGTCGTCCAACTCTTGTTTGCCAAAGAACGCGGTGCCGTACAATCGCTGCAACTGCTGACGCGAGGAGTCGCCCTTCCAATAGGCGCCCGCCACGGAGAGGAGCTTGAAGGCGGCGATCGCACCGGCGCTGGGCACGTGCGGACCTCGGCACAGGTCGATGAACTCGCCCTGCCGATAGCACGAAACGGTCGGCTCGACGGCCAACCCTTCCTGCAAATGCTCGACCTTCAACGCCTGGCCCAAGTCGCGGAAGAACTGCACGGCCTCGTCGCGGCTCATTTCGATCCGCTCGAACGGTTCGTCTTCCTTCGCCAATCGGGCCATCTCGGCCTCGATTTTCGGGAAGTCCGCCTCGCTCAGCGGATGCTCCATCTGAAAATCATAATAAAAGCCGCCGGCCACCGTGGGCCCGAACGCCAACTGCACGCCGTCGAACAACCGCATCACGGCCCGGGCCATCAGGTGGGCGCACGAATGCCGCAGCAGGTCCAACGCCTGCGGGTCCTTGCTGGTGATCAACCGCAGTTGAATGGCGCCGTCGGTGGGCAGCGAATCGTGGGCCCCCACCAGCTTGCCGTCCACTTCGGCGGCCAACGTGGCTTTGGCCAGCCGCGGACCGATTTGCGCGGCGATGTCGATCGGTCGAACGTGAGAAGAAAACTCGAGAGTTTTTCCGTCGGGCAGAGTGACTTTAAGCATGAGTCCCAAAAAGACCTTCCAGGAGCAATCCCCCAACGAGCGGGGCGTCGATACAAAGGACGCCTGTCCAAAAACGATCGCAGGAGACTTTTCGTGTCTTAAGTATAGGTCGCAATCGGGCTCCGCCGCAAGAGCACGACGACGGATTAGGGCGCCTTTTCGCTCAAAAAACGCCGCGAAACCCTATGGAAGGTCCGCTCGAATGATCTGCGGATCGAAACTGGCCGCCACCCGACCTCCGGGCGGAACGACCAAAAAACGCTCGGCGTCCCAGCGGCCGTCGACCAACCGTTGAACGAGCGTCATCGAGCCCGTCAGCTTTTCAAACGTCCAGCCGTGATCGGCCGCCTCTTGCCGGGCCTGTCGCTCGAACCGATCGTCGGGCTCGACGCCCATCTCGATGAACGTCAACCCGGTGTAGTTGCGCGTCAGATTGCCGAGTTGCTCGAAAAGGAACCGGCCGTTGTCCTCGCCGTAGCGAGCCACCAGTTGCTCCAACGTTTGTCCCAAGCCCGTGTTCCGATCGACCGTGTCCAGGCCGAATTGGGTCAATCCCTCGCCGCGTTCGATCCAGCCGCTCGTTTTGAAATACACGCCGGGGTGGGCGTGAAAGTAATCGAGGTAGCGCTGCCGATCGCCGAGAAAGAGCGTGATGCAATCATGAGCCCTGGGAATCACCAACGGAATCGTTCGCGCCCGCAGCCCCACCACTCCGTTGCTGCAAAGTCCGTAGCCAAGCAAAATCGCGTCGTAACGAGACTCGTCGACCGCCTCGACCGCGGCCGTCAATCGGGCGGACATGCCCGCCTGCCCGATGTCGTGCAGTCCCTTGGGCAAAAACTCCACGTCGACCCGGTGGACCGATCGGGCCGCGGCCGCGCAAAACTCGCGATACAAGATTTCACAAGCGATGAGTTTTAGTCGCATGGAGGTTGTTTGTATCCGTGGCAACTCGGACTGCTATTCTTCTTCCGGCTTGGCCACGAACCGATAGCCGGCGTCGCGGATCGTCAAAAAATGTCTCGGCTCGGCGGGATCGGGCTCGAACGCCTTCCGCAGCCGGCGAATGAACTGGTCCGGTGCGCGGGTGTTCAGCGTGCCGGGCATTCCCCAGACGTTTTCCAACAATTCCCGCCGTGGAATCACGCGGCTTTCGTTCTCGACGAAATAACGAAGCAGCGTCATTTCGAGTTGCGTCAACCGGACCGGCTCGTCATGCACCGTGGCCTCGAACGTGTCGAAGTTGATTTTCGCGTCGGCGAACTCAAACTCGACCACTTTGCCCGCTTCTCGATGCTGCCGCGACTGGCGGCCGTGAAAACACAGCAGGTTTTTGACCCGACTGATGAATTCGTCCAAATCGAACGGTTTCGTCAAATATTGATTCGCGCCGACGTCGAACCCGCGCGTGCGGTCTTCGGTCAGCGTCCGAGCCGTGAGAATCAACACGGGCGTTTCCATGTCGAACGCCCGCATCGCTTCGCACACCGCGTAGCCGCTCATGCCGGGCAGCATCAGATCCAAAATCACCAGATCGACGCTTTCCGGGTTTTCTCGCATCAACCGAAGCGCCGACGGGCCGTCGCCGACCGTGGTCACCCGATAACCCTCGGCCACCAGATTGTACTTGATGCCCGTGGCCAAATGGGCCTCGTCTTCCACCACCAGGATGTGCTCGTTGTTGGCCATGATCGGTCCGTCTCTCATTCTGCTTTGTCTTCCGCGGGCCCCGACGGCGGCTTGCCGGGCAATTGGACCTCGAAAACGCTGCCCGGACCGCATTCGGGATCTCGCACTCGGACGCGACCGTGGTAGCGCCGGACCAGCGTTCGGACGATGTACAGTCCGAGGCCCGTGCCGGGCTTTTCGCGTTCCAGCTCCAATCCGAGCCGGACGAACCGTCCGAAGATTTTACGCCGCAGATGATACGGCACCCCGCGTCCGTTGTCGGCGATGCGCACGGTCACGCGATCGTCGGACGACGGCTGTGCCCAAACCTCGACCTTGGGCGGCGCGCCGGCGTATTTCACCGCGTTGTCGAGCAGGTTGCGAAACACGATGTCGAAATCGATCCGCCGCCCGCGCACCACGCACGGCTCCAGATGCAACTGGATGGCGTCCGTCGACACGCGATAGTTCATGCACACGGTCCCCGCACAATCGTGAAGCAACTTGCCCAACTCTACGTCCTCGTCTTCCTCCTCGGGCCGTTCGACGTCCAATCGGCCGGCTTCGAGCATCTGGTTGATCAAGTGGTCGAGCCGTTCGAGGTCTTCGAGCATGAACCGATGAAAATCGACCTGCAACTGCTGATCCACCTGGTGGCGGCTGAGCGTTTGCAGATAGAGTTTCATCGAGGCGATCGGCGACTTCAACTCGTGAGTGACGCTGTCGATGAAGTTCGATTGCCGGCGGGTCAGGTTGATTGCCTTGATCGAAAGGATCAAATAGAGCACCACGCCGACGATCAAAAGCACGATGAACGTGGCGCCGACGGCCAAAAGCGCCCAATACACGCCCGGCCATGCGGCCTCTTTCGCGCCGACCACAATGACCAACACCCAGCCGACGGTTAAAATCGCCAGCAAGGCAAGCATCACGATCGCCAACAGAATCGGCGTGCTGAGAGAACGTCGCGACATGATCTCGTCAAACCTAACAGACCGGCCGCCGCAACGTCAAGCCACGGGGGGGTTATGTTGCCTCGAACTATGGGAAGTCATCTCCTCAGATAGACCGACGACGCTCCCCACCATACGGCGGGCGAAATTATCGACTGCGACACAA
>JBDKTJ010000099.1:0-17602 GCA_039698075.1 Thermoguttaceae bacterium
TAGGTTGAAGCAGGAAAAGAACGACCATGCCTAAACGAGTAGAAACCGGGATCGTCACCAGCGACAAGACGGCGAAGACTCGTCGCGTCGAGATACCGCGGTTGGTGCGGCATCCGCGTTACGGGAAGTACGTGCGTCGGAAGACGGTGTGCCACGTTCACGACGAGAACAACGAGTCGCACATGGGCGACCTGGTCGAGATCGTCGAGTCGCGGCCGCTGTCGCGCACGAAGCGGTGGTCGTTGGTCCGGGTGGTGGAGAAGGGTCGGATGCTGGACGTGGCGGCGATGCGAGCCGAGGCCCGACGCCATCGGAAAGCTCAGGAGCAGGAGGGCGCCGAGTCATGATCCAGATGCAAAGCCGGCTCGCCGTGGCCGACAACACCGGCGCGAAGGAATTGATGTGCATCAAGGTGCTGGGCGGGTCGCGCAAGCGTTTTGCGCGGATCGGCGACATCATCGTGTGCAGCGTCAAGAGCGTGATCGCCGGCAGCGACTTCAAAAAGGGCGCGGTGGTTCGTGCGGTGATTGTTCGCTGCAAGCAGCCGACCCGTCGGGCGGACGGCAGCTACGTGCGGTTCGACAGCAACGCGGCCGTGATTATCGACAACGACAAAAACCCGCGCGGCACGCGCATTTTCGGCGCGGTGGCCCGGGAGTTGCGGGACCGGAACTTCATGAAGATCGTCAGTCTCGCCAACGAGGTGGTTTAGATGTGGATTAAAGCGAACGACACGGTGAAAGTGATCGGCGGCGAGGACCGGGGGACGACCGGCAAGGTGCTGCGGGTGAACCGGAAGGCGGGCAAGCTCGTGGTCGAGGGCGTCAATCGGGTGTACAAGCATGTGCGACGCAGCCAGAAGAATCCGCAGGGCGGGCGGCTGTCGAAAGAGATGCCGATTTCGGTGAGCAACGTGCAGTTGGTCTGTGAGGCGTGCGGCGCGGCCGTCCGGCTGGGCGTGCGTTATCTGGACAACGGCGCGAAAGAACGATACTGCAAGAAATGCGGCGCTGGCAACGGCCAGGTTTCCCGGCCGAAAGCCCGATACGCCAAGTCATAATCTGGACGGACCATGAGTGCAGCTAAAGCAAAAAAGACGACCGAGGCCTCCAAGCCCGAGCAGCCCGAGGTGATTCCGCCTCCGCGGCTTCGTGAGAAGTACGTGAAGGAAATCCTTCCGGCGCTGTCGGCGAAGTTCGGACGGACGAATCCGCATTCATTGCCGCGATTGCAGAAGATCGTGGTGAACATGGGCGTGGGCAAGGCCATCACTGAGAAGAAATACCTGGAAGACGCCTTGGCGGCGATGACGCAGATCACCGGTCAAAAGCCGTTGACGACGCTGAGTCGCAAAGCGATCGCCAATTTCAAGCTTCGCGAGAATTTGCCGATCGGTTGCAAGGTGACGTTGCGGGGGGCGAGGATGTATGAGTTCCTCGACCGGCTGGTTTCCGTGGCGCTGCCTCGCGTGCGCGACTTCCGCGGCTTAGACCCGAACGGTTTCGATCGTCGCGGGAATTACAACCTGGGCCTGACCGAACAGTTGGTGTTCCCGGAGTTGAATCCCGACAAGTTCACGACGCCGCAGGGCATGAACATCACGTTGGTCACCAGCGCGACCAACGACGACGAAGCGCGAGAGTTGTTGAGGGCGTTTGGGATGCCGCTTCGGGCGGCGTAGGAGAACGGGATGACCGGTGCCCCCTGGGTTGCCGGTCGGTTCACGACAATCTGACCACTGGCCACGGGCCACTGACCACTAAACTATGGCAAGCAAATCAAAAATCGCAAAGGCGTCGCGCAAGCCCAAGTTTTCGACTCGTCTCGTACGACGATGTCGGATTTGTGGGCGTCCGCGGGCGGTGTATCGGAAGTTCGGAATTTGCCGGATCTGCTTCCGTAAGCTCGCCGACGAAGGATTGATCCCCGGCGTCCGCAAAGCGAGTTGGTAAGGTAATGGTAAAGGGAACCTAGACCGATGATGACCGACCCCATCGCCGACATGTTGACGCGCATTCGCAACGCGGTGCGAGTTGAAAGGCCTCTGGTAGAGATGCCTGTCTCCAAAGTCAAACGGGGACTGGCGGAAGTGCTCAAGCGCGAGGGCTATATCTGGGATTGGGAGGAAGTGGAAAGCAAGCCTGCCAATCAGCTTCGCGTGCACTTGAAGTACGGCCCGAACGGAGAACGCGTGATTCGCCGCATCCGCCGGATCAGCAAGCCCGGACGCCGAGTTTACAGCGGCGCGGCGGATCTGAAGCCGATTTTGGGCGGTTTGGGCATCAGCATTCTCAGCACGAGCCGAGGCGTGATCAGCGACCGCGAGGCGCGCCAACGGAAACTCGGCGGCGAAGTGCTTTGCGAGATTTGGTAATGCAATGTGGCCGACGGTCGAGTGATCCGGCCCACAATAAGAATAACTAGCCAGTGGCTGCAAACCAGTAGAAACCAAAATGTCTCGGATCGGAAAAAAACCGGTGCCAGTTCCTGCGGGCGTGAAGGTCCAGATCGCGGACCGCACGATCACCGTCGAAGGCAAGTTGGGCTCGCTCCAGTGGGAGCATCGTCCCGAGGTCTCGGTCGCGTACGACGAGGCGTCGAAGTCGCTCCAGGTGAGCCGGATCAACGATGAGCGGTTGAGCCGCGCGTTGCACGGGCTTACCCGGGCGCTGTTGGTCAACATGGTCACCGGCGTGACGCAGGGTTACGAAAAACGACTGGAAATCCAGGGCGTCGGCTATCTGGCCGCATTGCAGGGCAAGACGCTGCAATTGCGGGTCGGGCTGGCCAATGAGCTGCAAGTGCCGATTCCCGATGGATTGAAAGTGACCGTGCCGGATCAACAGCACGTTGTGATTCAAGGGGTCGACAAGCAGAAGGTCGGCCATTTCGCCGCGGCCGTTCGGGCGCTGCGGAAGCCGGAGCCGTATAAGGGCAAGGGCATCCGATACCTGAACGAGCCGGTCCGCCGCAAGCAGGGCAAGGCGATGGTGAAGTAGCGGAAGGTGAGCAGCGCGTTGGACGTGTGAAGGGTGCGAAGGGAGATTTTTGGCGATGAGTCATCAAAAACGAGTCGGTAAACAACGTCAGCGCCGCGGGTTCCGCGTTCGCAACCATTTGAAGCGCAACACCACCCGGCCGCGACTGACGGTGTTCCGCAGTCACAAGAATTTTTACGCCCAGATCATCGACGATGCGGCGGGGCGGACGTTGGCGTCGGCCAGCAGTCTCGATAAGCAGTTGGAGCTGCCCTACGGCGGCAACAAGGATGCGGCGGTGGCGGTGGGCAAAGCGATCGCACAGCGGGCATTGGACGCGGGCGTGAAGGAAGTTGTGTTCGATCGCCGCGAGTACAAATATCACGGTCGCGTGGCCGCGATGGCCGACGCCGCCCGGGAAGCGGGTTTGGTGTTTTAGAGAAACAGGACGCCGCTCGGAAAGCGGGTTTGGCGTTTTAGAGGAAAAGTGGCCACTAGCAATTAGCCATACACTATGTCAACAGACGCAGTCCAAGGACAACTGATCGACAAGGTCATCAAGATTCGGCGTTGCGCCGCGGTGGTCAAGGGCGGCCGGCGATTCAGCTTCACCGCGCTGGTCGTGGTCGGCGACGGGCAAGGGCGCGTCGGTTGGGGCTACGGCAAGGCGAACGAAGTGCCTCCGGCGGTCGAGAAGGCCGTGAAGGACGGCTCGCGCAACATGTTTCCGATTCACATGGAAAAGACGACGATTCCACACACGGTCAAGGGGCAGTTCGGTTCGGCCCAGGTCGTGTTGGTTCCGGCCGGTCCGGGTACGGGCGTGATCGCCGGTGCCGCGGTCCGCGCGGTGTGCGAAGCGTGCGGAATCCATGATATTTTGACAAAAAGCTTCGGATCGACGAATCCTATCAACCTGGTCAAGGCTTCCATTGAAGCCCTGAAGCAGCTTCGCTCTCAAGGCGAGGTCGAGCGGCTGCGGGGAGTCTCGCTGACATGAATTTGAACGAAGTCCATCGCGAAATCCATAAGAACAAGTCTCGCAAGCGGATCGGCCGCGGACCGGGTTCCGGTCAGGGCGAGACGGCCGGTCGCGGGTCGAAGGGCCAAGGGTCGCGGTCCGGCTCGAGCGTTTCGCCGATTTTTGAAGGCGGTCAGATGCCGTTGGTTCGCCGGGTGCCGAAGCGCGGGTTCAACAATCGTTGGGCCGAGACGGTCGTCGCGGTGAATCTGGACGTTTTGGACCGCAATTTTCAGAGCGGCGAGGAAGTGACGCCCGAGGCGATTTGCGGCAAGAAGATCATTCACGGCCGCTACGATCAGGTGAAAGTGCTGGGCAACGGCGAGTTGACGAAGGGGCTCAAAATTTCGGCCCACAAGTTCAGCCGTTCAGCGCTGGAGAAGATCGAGAAGGCCGGCGGCCAAGCGGTGGTGTTGCCCGGCAAGGCCCCGGTCGTTAAGAACAAGATGAAAGTGAAGAATCGATAAAGAAGGCAAAAGGGGATTGGGGATTAGGGATTGGGAATTAGAACGCAGGAGTTGTGTTCATTCCGACCTCTAATCCCCAATCCCTAATTCCTAATCCCCTCTATTCCGACGGATCGAGCCATGTGGGAAAAGATTCGCGTCATCTTCACGATTCCCGAACTGCGTCAGAAGATCCTTTTGACGCTGTTGTTGTTGGCCATCTATCGCATCGGTTGGCAGATTCCGTTGCCGATCGTCGACTACCATAAGATGGAGGCGTTTTTCGGCCAGCAACAGGGCCTCGGCGCGTTGTTCGAGCAGGTGGCGATGTTCAGCGCGAGCGACTTGAGCCAGGCGACGATTTTCGGTCTGGGCATCATGCCGTACATTTCGGCGTCGATTATTTTCCAGTTGCTCGGCAGCGTGTATCCGCCGTTGGAGAAGCTCCAAAAAGAGGGCGAGAGCGGTCGGAAGAAAATCAATGAGTACACGCGATACGCCACGGTGTTGTTGTGTGTTGGACAGAGTTGGTTTTATCTGAGCGGGTTTTTGGTCAGCCGTGGGTTGATCTACGATAAGTTCATGGTCAACGGCGGGTTGCCGTTCATTTGGCAACTGACGGCCGTGATGACGATGACCGCCGGCACGGTGTTTTTGATGTGGCTGGGCGAGCAGATCGACGAATACGGCATCGGCAACGGCATCAGCTTGTTGATCATGGCGGGCATTTTGGCTCGCATGTTGCCGGTCGGCTATAAAGACTTGCTTAAGCCGGTGTATGAGAGCGGTTTGGAATTGGGCGGCGGCGGCCGTGGCTCGGTCGGCGTCGAGACGTTGCTGGTGTTGGCGGTGTTGTTTATCGCCGTGGTGGCGGGCGTGGTGCTGATCACGCAAGGCCAGCGGCGCATCCCGACGCAAAGCGCCAAGCACGTTCGCGGCCGTCGGGTGTACGGCGGAACGCGGCAATATCTGCCGTTGCGGGTGAATCAGGCCGGCGTGATGCCGATCATTTTCGCCAGCAGCTTGTTGCTGTTTCCGATGGTGATGTTTAAGTATCTCGGCGAAAAGTTCCCGAACGCCTTGTGGGGCTTTTGGGTGGCGATGGAACACACGTTCAGCCGCGGCGAACATACGTGGACGTACAATGTGCTGTACGTCGTGCTGATTTACTTCTTCTGCTATTTCTGGACGGCCGTCACGTTCAATCCGAAGGATATGTCGGACAACCTGAAGGATTACGGCACGTTTATTCCGGGCTATCGGCCCGGTCGGCGGACGGCCGATTATCTGGAAAAAGTGATGGTGCGGATCACCTACGTCGGGGCCGGCTTCCTTTCGTTGGTCGCCGTCATTCCGACGCTCATTTCGTCGTCGGTGGGCGTGAACTACGCGTTGGCGAGTTTTTACGGCGGCACGAGCCTGCTGATCGCCGTGAGCGTGGCCTTCGACGTCGTCCAGAAGATCGACAGCCACCTGGTGATGCGGAATTACAAGGGGTTGCTGGAACGAGGATGAGAGAAAGAAGGGATTAGGAATTAGAGATTAGGGATTAGACTCGCCAAAAAACGTTGCTTTGCGGCCTAATCCCTAATCTCTAATTCCTAATCCCTTCCTTTCCCACAGGATCGACATTATGCGAATGGTATTCATCGGTCCGCCGGGCGCTGGCAAAGGGACGCAGGCGGAGCGGTTGGTTAAGAAATACAAGATGGCGCATCTTTCGACGGGCGACATGCTTCGCGCGGCGCGAGACGCCAAGACGGAAGTCGGGCTGAAGGCCGAGCAGTATATGTCGACCGGCGCACTGGTGCCGGACGACATCATTGTGGCGATCATCGCCGAGCGGTTGCAATCGGCCGACTGCCGTGAGGGCTATTTGTTGGACGGTTTTCCGAGGACGATCGCCCAGGCCGAGTCGCTTGGCAAGATGCTGATGGCCAAGGGCACGCCGTTGGATGTGGTGTTGGAATTGCAGGTGCCCGAAGAGGAATTGTTCCGTCGACTGGCCGGGCGCGGTCGGGCCGACGACAATCCCGAGGTGATTCGCCAGCGGCTGGTGGCGTATCGAAAGCAGACCGAGCCGCTGTTGGATTACTACCGCAAACAAGGCTTGTTGAAGAGCATCAACGGCGTTGGCACGGTGGACGAGATCTTCGAGCGAGCCGGTTTGGCGCTGGAAGGGAGTTGATGGGGGGTGGAAATTCTGCGTTCGCCGCGGGAAATCAACGAGATGCGCAAAGCCGGTCTGTTGGTCTGGCAGGCGCATCAGAAGGCGGCGGCGATGCTTCGGCCCGGCGTGAGCACGGCGGAGATCGACGCGGAGGTGGATCGGTTTTTCGCGGAAAGCAAGGCCGTGCCGCTGTTCAAAGGCGTGCCCGGTCGTGTGCCGTTTCCGGCGAGCACGTGCATTTCGATCAACGAGGAGGTCGTGCACGGCATCCCCGGTCCGCGGAAATTGGTGGAGGGCGACATCGTCAGCATCGACACGGGCTGCAAGCTCAACGGTTGGTGCGGCGACGCGGCGGCCACGTATGCGGTTGGACATGTGAATCCCGAGGTGCAGCGGCTGTTGGATGTGACGCGAAACGTGCTGAGTCTGGCCATCGAGTTGATGGGCCGATGCTCACGTTGGAGTCAAGTGGCGGCCGAGATGGAGGCGTACGTCCGAAAGCATCGCTATTCGGTGGTGGAGGCGTTTGTGGGGCACGGCATCGGCCGCGAGATGCACGAGGATCCGCAAGTGCCGAACTTTGTCAGCCGTCCGATGCGGCGCGGCGCAGGCGATTTTGAGCTTGTGCCCGGGCTGGTCATCGCGGTGGAGCCGATGGTCAATTTGGGTACGAAACATGTGCGAACGCAACCGGATCATTGGACGCAAGTGACAACCGATGGGCAGCCGAGCGCTCATTTCGAGCACACGGTGGCGGTGACGGAGAAGGGCCCGGTGGTTTTGACGGCGGGTCCGAACGGTGAGGGATGGTGAACGTCGGCGAGGTTTTGTCGGCGTTTTTGAATCTTGGGAGGGTGTAGATCGTATGGCGTACTTGCAAACCGCCCTTTGTGGTGGCGTGTCGCACAAACTGCGCCAAAGTGAAGAAATTTCTTGATTGGGGGGCCTTGTGTCGATTGCGGGGCGGCGTTTATACTGAGGCGCTTTGCCCCGTGCAGCCAACGGAAGCGTAACGGTGGAGTCATGAAAGTCCGAGCCAGCGTCAAGCGAATTTGTGAGAGTTGCAAAATTGTCCGGCGGCGGGGCATTGTGTACGTGGTTTGCACGAATCCGCGTCACAAGCAACGTCAGGGATAAGTCGTCGATCGAGTTTTTGCAGGAGTAGGCGAAACATGCCGCGTTTATTGGGCGTTGACATTCCGAACGATCGGCCGACGTGGATTTCGTTGACCTATTTGTACGGCGTGGGGCCGAAGGTTTCCCAGGAACTTTGCCACAAGGCGGGGATCGATCCGCAGGCGCGGGCTCGCGAGCTGCGCGAGGACGAATTGGCCCGACTGGCGGCCTTGTTGGACAAAGACTACGTGGTGGAAGGCCAACTGCGTCGTCAGCGGAATCAGAACATTGCCCGATTGAAGGACATCGGCTGCTATCGAGGGCTTCGGCATCGTCGTGGGTTGCCGGTTCGCGGGCAGCGGACGCGAACGAACGCGCGGACTCGAAAGGGCCCGAAGAAGACGGTGGCGGGCAAGAAGGGCGTCAAGGACTTGCGTTAATCATCCGGTGGCCGGCGGACGCAGAGGGCCCGGCGAATGCGTGGTTTTTGAGGTTTTTTGCGTCGCTTTCGGTTTTCCCCGGTTTTCATTAGATCATTCGGAGTTTTTTAGCGGTGGCGAAAACAACGACAGCATCGGCGGCGTCGGCGGGTCGCAAGAAGGTTCGTCGCAGTGCGACGGTGGGCGTGGCTCATATCAAGGCGACGTTCAACAACACGGTCATTACGATCACTGATACGAAGGGCGAGACGCTGTGCTGGGCCAGCGCGGGGACGTGCGGGTTCAAGGGCAGCCGGAAGAGCACGCCGTTCGCCGGACAGATGTCGGCGCAGCAGGTGGCCGAGAAGGCCGTGAAGTTCGGCATGAAGGAAGTGGACGTGCTGGTGAAGGGGCCCGGGAGCGGCCGCGAGAGCGCGATCACGGCGTTGCAGGCGGCCGGGTTGAAGATCAAGTCGATCGAAGACGTCACGCCGCTGCCGCACAATGGGTGCCGTCCGAAGAAGCGTCGCCGCGTGTAGAAACACAGGAACTTGGGATTAGGGATTAGGGATCAGTATGGCTCGTCGAAGTTCACCGGTTTGCCGTTTGTGCCGCCGCGAGGGCGCGAAGCTGTTTTTGAAGGGCAATCGTTGCGATACGCCGAAGTGCGCTTTCGAGCGCCGCGAATCGGCGCCCGGCATGAGCACGTTCCGCCACGGCAAACAGACCGATTACGGCGCACATCTGCGTGAAAAGCAGAAGGTGAAGCATCATTACGGTTTGTTGGAGCGGCAGTTTCGCAAGGTGTTTGCGTTGGCCGAGAAGGGCAAGGGCAACACCGGCGAGGCGTTGATGAGTCTGTTGGAACGGCGATTGGACAACATTGTGTATCGGCTTGGGTTCGGGATTTCGCGGGCTCAGGCGCGTCTGTTGGTCGGACACGGTCACGTGACGGTCAACGGCCGCAGGGTGGACATTGCCAGCTATTTGACGCGGCCGGGCGACGTGATTCGCGTGAAGAACCGCCCGAAGAGCTTGCAGTTGGTGCAGGCGGTTTTGGCGGAGTCGCATCATGACGTGCCCGATTTTCTGAGCCGGGTCGAGGGACAGCAGCCCGAGGGGCATGTGCTTCGGATGCCGGAAGCGGTCGACGCCTCTATTCCGGTGCAGGCGCAGCTGATCGTCGAGCTTTGTTCCAAGTAACCGTTTATTGCCGCCAGTTTGTCATTTGGATCGGAGCGAACCATGCGTATTCGATGGCGCGGCCTGGAGTTGCCCAGCCTAGTTACAGTTGAGCGAGCGACCCTTTCGGCCACTTATGGCAAGTTCACGGCTGAGCCGTTTGAACGGGGGTTCGGGGTCACGGTCGGCAACAGTCTGCGCCGTATCTTGCTTTCCAGTTTGGAAGGCAGTTCGGTGACGCAGATCAAGTTGCACGGCGCGCAGCACGAGTTTAGCAGTCTGCCCGGCGTGATTGAAGACGTGACCGAGATCGTGTTGAACGTCAAATCGCTGGTGGTCAAGAACCACAGCGAGCAGACCCGCGTCATCCGGATCGAGAAGAACACGAAGGGGCCGATCACCGGCGCCGACGTTCGGACGGACGACCAGGTCGAAGTGATCAACAAGGATCTTTTGATCGCGACGTTGACCGAGGACGTGCCGTTCCTGTTGGAGATGGTGGTGGAGAACGGGCGAGGCTACGTGCCGTCGACCGAGCACACGCCGCAGGCCCAGGAAATCGGCATTATTCCGGTCGATGCGGCGTTCAGCCCGGTGGTTCGAGTTCGTTATGAAGTGGAAGAGACCCGGGTGGGTCAGAAGACGAACTACGACAAGCTGACGGTGGAGATTTGGACGAACGGCTCGGTGTCGCCGGAGATGGCGTTGGTCGAGTCGGCGAAGATTCTCCGGAAGCACCTGAATCCGTTCGTGCAGTACAACGAGTTGGGTCCGATGGTTCACAGCGAGACGCGTGCGTTGGGCGCGGTCGCGTTGGATCAGGCCACGGAAGCCAAGTTGGGCATGAGTCTGGCCGAGTTGGACCTGTCGGTTCGGGCCACGAACTGCCTGGAATCAGAAAACATCACGACCGTCCGCGACTTGGTGACTCGCACCGAGGAGCAATTGTTGGAAGTGCGCAATTTCGGCGAGACGACGCTGACGGAGGTCCGCGAAAAGCTGTCCGACATTGGGCTTCGGTTGGGAATGCGTTTGCCGCCGGCCCCGGCCGTCATCGTTTAAGACCGTATCCCAAAACTCGAGGGATCCGTTGGAAGCGAGATTTGGGATCAGCAAGGAATCACGACCATGCGACATCGACGAGTGGGCCGAAAGCTCGGCCGCAAACCGAATCATCAGCGAGCGCTGTTGCGCAATTTGGCCAGCGCGCTGTTTCTGACCGAACGCGACGCCGAGTTGGACGACAATAAGCCGAAGGTGAAGGGTCGGATCATCACGACGATCGAAAAGGCCAAAGAGGTGCGCCCGCTGGTCGAGCGGTGCATCACGATCGCCCGGCACGCGCTGCCGCACCAAGAGGCCGCCGATCAGTTGGAGCCCGGCGCCGATCGCAACAGCGATCAGTGGCGAACGTGGCGCAAGAGCGAGCGCTGGGGCGAGTGGAACAAAACGATCGCTCCGGTGGTGGCCGCACGTCGTCGGGCGTTGCGGTTGTTGGGCGACAAGCAAGCGGTCAAAATCTTGTTCGACGAGATCGCCCCGCGGTTCGCGGATCGGCCCGGCGGTTACACCCGCGTGCTGCGGCTGGCTAGGCCGCGATTGGGCGACGCCGGCACCCGAGCGATCTTGGAACTGGTCGGCCGCAACGATCGCGTCCGGCGGTTGGCCGATCGTCCGTCGTTCGAGTCGGACGAGCCGGCGACGGACCAAGCGGCGGCTCCGGTCGCGGAAGACGCGCAGTCGGCGGCGGCCGAGTCGAAGTAACGAGGTCGAAGCAACGGGCGGTTTTTGACCTGCTGGTTCGAGAAGTTCGCTGGCCGAGAAGAACAGTCGCTCGTTTTCAAGCGACACACCATCCGGGAGCCGTCGGCTCCCGGCTATTTTTTCTTGGGGCGACGTTTTCCTGGCGTGACGGTTTTGATTCAAGGTTTTTTCTTGACGCGACGCTTCTTTGCGAATGGACGGCGGATTCGACTTCACGCTGCACATGCGACGGCTGTGCGACGACATGGTCGCACGGTTGGAGACGCTTCAACACGTAGACATGTCGCGTGTGGCGATCAGTTTTGCCCAAACTCGGCGGGTCGGCGCGGTCGGAATGTTCGCCTCGCTGACGCCGTTGCGGTTTGCCGGCGGTGCGAACCACACGATTCGGCGGGCGCGACGTTGGGGGCTTCAGCGGGTGTACGACGCCGAGGGCCGCGAAATGCTATACATTCTGACGTTCTATCTGCCGCGGTTTTTGGACCTGTCGCTGGGTGAAAAGCTCAACACGACGCTGCACGAGCTTTGGCACATCGGGCCGAAATTTGACGGGGATCTGCGTCGGTTGGGCAAGCGGTGTTTCGCCCATGGCGCGTCGCAGAAGCGATACGATGCGAAGATCGCGTCGTTGGTCGAGGATTGGCTTGCGAAGCGGCCGCCGAAGTCGCTGTACGGTTTTTTGGAGTTGCATTTTCGAGAGCTGACGAGGCGACACGGTCGGGTGTTTGGGCGTCAGGTGCCGACGCCGAAACTGGTTCCGTTGGAGGGTTGATGTGGCAAGGCTGGTAAGATGCGGTCACGTTGACGGCGGGTCTGTTGGTTCGGGGTGGGTATTTTCGCGAGAGTACAACACGTCAGAGGGGTTTTGTGTTGGTGGGTGGGGATTTTGGCCGAAAATTCCTCGACCCGCCCTTGTCACCGTATTGGGTTCTGATAGAATCACTGGTTTCCAGACTTCGGGCTGAGGTTCGCGGCGCGCTTTCAGTGTGCCGGAGGCGAGGCGATTTTGGGTGGCGGAGGCTGGAAAAGAGCGTGTGGCGAGCGGTGGTGCGATATTCAGAAGTTGAGGAATAATAAGAAGTTAGCAATAGCGGCTAGCGTAGCTCAATCGGCAGAGCAGCTGATTTGTAATCAGCAGGTTGTGGGTTCAAGTCCCTCCGCTAGCTCGTCATGGAAACCCTGGTGACGGTTTGGTCGGGCGAGTGGGCGGCAAGAAAAAACGCGGCGGATTTAGAAATCAGTGAGTGGGTGATGCGGGGGGTTTCCCGAGCGGTCAAAGGGGTCAGACTGTAAATCTGATGGCATTGCCTTCGAAGGTTCGAATCCTTCACTCCCCATTGAAGACAGAAGACACAGGTGCGGTTGCGGGTGTAGCTCAACGGTAGAGCGGTAGCCTTCCAAGCTACCTACGAGGGTTCGACTCCCTTCACCCGCTTCAAGGAATTGTGGAGTTTTTGGAGTTTTTTGGAGTTTGGGGTCCTGGGAAGAAAGGGCGGTGATCGCGGTTCTTCTCTCGGCCTTTTGGCGTTGCGTTTTTTGATGGAAAGAGTCAACACCGACTGAGGGCCTGAAGAAGCAGTTCCAGAGCTGGCTGCTGTAGCTCAGCCGGTAGAGCGCGTCCTTGGTAAGGACGAGGTCATGGGTCCGATTCCCATCAGCAGCTCTTTATTGTTGGTCGGTCGAACGATATCGCAAAAAAGTTTCGTCCGTCCAGGAGATTCCTCTAACCGACACGTTTGATCCAGAGGGAGATTGACACAGACATGGCCAAGGAAGTATTTAGCAGAACGAAACCTCACGTCAATGTGGGTACGATTGGTCACATTGATCACGGCAAGACAACGTTGACCGGCGCGATTCTGGCGGTCCAGGGCGCGAAGGGGATGGCGAAACCGAAGTCGTATGCCGATATCGCCAAGGGCGGCACGGTCCGCGACGCCACCAAGACGGTCACCATTGCGGTGTCGCACGTCGAGTATGAAACCGACAAGCGTCACTACGCGCACATCGACTGTCCGGGCCACGCCGACTTCATCAAGAACATGATCACCGGCGCCGCTCAGATGGACGGGGCCATCCTGGTCGTGTCGGCCGCCGACGGTCCGATGCCGCAGACGCGCGAGCACGTGTTGTTGGCTCGTCAGGTGAACGTGCCCGCCTTGGTCGTGTTCCTGAACAAAGTGGACCTGGTCGACGATCCCGAGTTGCTCGAACTGGTCGAGATGGAGCTTCGCGAGTTGCTGACGCACCACGGGTTCCCGGGCGACGAGATTCCGATCATTCGCGGTTCCGCATTGCCGGCGTACAACAATCCGTCGGATCCGGCGGCCACCAAGTGCATCGGCGAGTTGCTCGACGCGATCGACGCCTACATTCCCGAACCGCAGCGTGAGACGGACAAGCCGTTCCTGATGGCGGTCGAAGACGTGTTCTCGATCGAAGGCCGCGGCACGGTGGCCACCGGTCGTATCGAGCGCGGCGTCATCAAGGTGGGCGAGGAAGTGGCGATCATCGGCTTCAGCGCCGAGCCGAAGAAGACGATCTGCACCGGCGTCGAAATGTTCAACAAGACCTTGGATCAAGGTCAGGCGGGCGACAACGTCGGTTTGCTGCTCCGCGGCGTCAAGCGTGAGGAAATCGAACGCGGGCAAGTCATTGCCAAGCCGGGTTCGATCACTCCGCACACGAACTTTGAAGCGGAAGTGTATGTGTTGAGCAAGGAAGAAGGCGGCCGTCACACGCCGTTCTTCAGCGGATATCGGCCGCAGTTCTACTTCCGCACGACGGACGTGACCGGCACGGCGAAGCTGTTGGGCGACGCCGAAATGTGCATGCCGGGCGACAACGTCAAACTGGAAATCGAGTTGATCTCGCCGATCGCCATGGACGCCAACGTCCGGTTCGCCATTCGTGAAGGCGGTCGAACGGTCGGCTCGGGCGTGGTCACGAAGGTGATCAAGTAGCGAGTGGTCGGTTTTCGGTCGCGTGTCGGATGAAAATTGACGACGGGCGATCGAGGACGGTAGGAATACACAGGGGTGTAGCTCAATTGGTAGAGCACTGGTCTCCAAAACCAGCGGTTGGGAGTTCAAATCCCCCCGCCCCTGCCATTGTAGCAAGGTAAGTCAAAAAGGATGGGGTCCGGACTCTTTCGAGCGTGGGTTGCGACGGCTGGTTTGCCGCCGGGCCGCGAGGGAGTTTTTTCCGGACGAACGGATGCGATAGACATGAGGAGGGTCCCCTTCCCGTGGGCACGTTTTTTCGCGAGCTGATGCACGTCCGGGTTTACAAGCGAAGCCAGGGTCGCGTTACGCGCCAGGTGACGTTCGCCGGGGCTGCCGTGATCGTCGCGCTGGGGCTGATGAGGCTCAGCATGATTTTGACGGGCCAGGGTCCGGCGTGGCAATTCGCATTGCCGGGCGTGTTGCTGGCGATTTGCCTTTGGGCGTCGTATCGGTTGGTGAACGTGCCGGGCGTGGCGGATTTCCTCATCGCCGTGGAAGCGGAGATGAACAAGGTGTCGTGGCCGACCCGGACGGAGTTGTTTCGGGCGTCGACGGTCGTGCTGATTTTGATTTTCAGCCTCGGGATCGTCTTGGCCGCGTACGACATTTTTTGGCGAGTGCTGCTTCACGGATTAAGCATCATCTAGGTTAGGATATCAGTGTGATGGACGACCCAAACATCCAGGGTGGACAGCCGAACGCGGAGTTGACGCCGGAGCCGAAGACGGAGCCGGTTGCGGTGGACGCCGCGCCCGAGGCGGTTGCGCCGGTCGCGCCCGCTCCCGTTGCGGAAACGGCCGGTTCGGACGAAAAGACCGGCGACAAGTCGGCCAAGATGGATTGGTACATCCTCAAGGTGCAAAGCAACCGCGAGGAGTCGATTCGCGAGGGGTTGTTGCGGCGCGTGGCCATCGCCGGGCTGGAATACTATTTCGGCGACGTGATCGTGCCGACCGAGAAGGTCACGGAGTTCAAGGGCGGCAAGAAGAAGGTCATCAAGCGGAAGTTGTACCCGGGCTACCTGGTCGTCCACATGGAGATCAATGACGACACGTGGTTCCTGGTGCGTGAGACGCCTGGGATCGGCGATTTCACCGGAGCGGCCGGGTGTCCGAGCCCGATGTTGCCGCACGAAGTGGCCCGGATCGTGGCCAAGCAGGAAGAGAAGAGCGAGAAGGCGCCGAAGTTGAAGATCGCCTTCCAGAAGGGCGACCGCGTGAAGATCAATGAGGGCACGTTCGAGAATTTCGAGGGCGATGTGGAGAACATCGACGAGACGAACGGCCGGGTGACGGTGATGATCAACATTTTCGGCCGGTCGACGCCGGTCGAGTTGGAGTATTGGCAAATCGAGACGCTTTAAGGAGAAGGGATTAGGGGTTAGGGATTAGGGATTGGATCACAGGCTCTAATCCGTAATCCCCAATCCCCGGTCCCCGAAGAAAAATGGCAAAGCAATTAGTTGGTGAAGCGAAGTTTCAGGTTCCTGGCGGCCAGGCGACTCCGGCCCCTCCGGTCGGCACCTCGTTGGGTCGTTACGGCATCAACTTGGGTCAGTTCGTCCAGCAGTTCAACGAGCGGACGCGGGATGCCGGCGGGATGCCGATTCCGGTGGTGGTCCGGGTGTTCAACGACCGGAGCTTCGAGTTCATCACGAAGAGTCCGCCGGCGGCGGCGTTGTTGAAGCAGGCGGCCGGCATCGCCAAGGGTTCCGGCGTGCCGAACAAAGAGAAGGTGGGCAAGGTGACGGTCGCTCAGGTCGACGAGATTTGCAAGACGAAGGCGGCCGACATGAACGCCCGGGACGTCGAACACGCTCGTCGCATGGTCGAAGGCACCGCGCGGAGCATGGGAATTGAAGTAATCAAGGAATAAGTGGCGAGCGGCTGGCGGCGCGTGGCTGGAGAAGAGCAGGATTTTTCATCAGCCGTCCGTCGATAGTCACCCGTTACGAACCACTAGCGACTAGCGAAAATGCCAAAAACAGCGAAACGAACGAAGGCCATGCAGGAGAAGCTGCCGGCGGAAAACAAGCCGGTGTCGGTCGCCGAGGGCGTGGCCGTTTTGAAAAACTTCAATACGACGAAGTTCGACCAGACCGTCGAGATCGTGATGCGGTTGGGCGTCGATCCGAAGCAGGCCGACCAGTTGGTCCGCGGTTCGATCGTTCTGCCGCACGGCATCGGCAAGTCGCTTCGCGTCGTGGTGTTCGCCAAGGGCGACAAGATCGACGAGGCGAAGGCGGCCGGCGCGGACGAGGTCGGCGGACCGGAGTTGGCCGAGAAGATCAAGGGCGGCTGGACGGAGTTCGACGTGTGCATCGCCGCGCCGGACATGATGGGCATCGTCGGTCCGCTGGGCAAGGTGCTCGGTCCGCGAGGGTTGATGCCTTCGCCGCGAGCCGGCACGGTGACGCCGGACGTGGGCAAGGTGATCAAGGAGTACAAGGCCGGCAAGGTGGAGTTCCGCAACGACGCCGGCGGCAACGTGCATGCGGTGGTGGGCAAGTTGAGTTTCGACGCGCCGAAGTTGGTCGACAACGTCACGGCGTTCATCAACCATGTGGTCGGCATCAAGCCGGCGGCGGTGAAGGGTCAGTACATTAAAGGGGTTTCGCTGAGCGCGACGATGAGCCCCGGGGTTCGCATTCAAGTCTAGTTAAACCGCGGCGCACTGGCCGCGTGTGGGCGAGCGGATGAGCCGTCGCGTCACACGAACAAGCGATTCATCATGAGCAAATACGTCAAAAATCTGATTAGCGACCACTTGCGCGACCAGTTGAAGGGCGTCAACGACGCGCTGGTGGTGAATATGATCGGTCTGGCCGCGAACACCAACACGCGGCTTCGGGCCGAGTTGCGCAAAAAAAATATCCACGTGGTGGTGGTCAAGAACAGCATGGCGGCTCGGGCGACCGACGGCACGCCGCTGGCTCCGTTGTTCGCCGGTTTGACGGGCACGGCGGCCGTGTGCTGGGGCGGCGAGGACATCGTCAGCTTGGCCAAGGAAATCACCAAGCTGGTCAAGGACGACAAGTACAAGCCGTTCGAGGCCCGGGGCGGCGTGATGGACGGCGAAGCGCTCAGCGGCGCGCAGGTCGAGCAGGTCAGCAAGTGGCCGAGTCGGACCGAGCAGTTGAGCATTTTGATGGGCCAGATTTTGAGCCCGGGTGCGAAGTTGGCCAGCCAGTTGAATGCGATCGGCGGCGCGTTGGCCAGCCAGATCGAGCAAAAGGCGACAGGCGAAGAAGAGTCGTCGGCGGAAACGCCGGCCTCGTGAGGCGTTTTGAAAGCGCGTTTTTGAAAGCGCGTTTGAAACGAAAAGAAAGAACCACGGACCTCCGTGGTGCACCGTAAGACCCCTTAGTGACCTAAAAGTGAGAAAGGATCGAGGTTGTCATGTCAACGGCAGAAGCGACGCGCGAGTTTTCGACAGTGACGCGTGAGTTGGGCGACAAGATCGTCGGTTTGACGCTGAAGGAAGCGAAAGAGCTGAGCGATT
>JBDKTJ010000100.1:0-27913 GCA_039698075.1 Thermoguttaceae bacterium
TACGCCTTCAAGGTGTTCGCGCCGTACCGGCACACGCGCAAAGTGACGGTGTTCGGCTCGGCTCGGACTCCGTCGCAACAGCCGGCCTATCAGCAGGCGTTCGAGTTCGGCCGCCAAATGGCCGAGCACGCGTGGCTGGTCGTCACCGGGGCGGCCAGCGGCATCATGGAAGCCGGGCACGCCGGGGCGGGCCGCGATCATTCGATGGGCCTGAACATCCTGCTCCCGTTCGAGCAATCGACCAATCCGATCATCGCCGGCGATCCGAAGCTGGTCTACATGAAATACTTCTTCACCCGCAAACTGATGTTCGTCAAGGAGAGCGACGCGTTCTGTCTGATGCCGGGCGGATTCGGCACGCTCGACGAAGGCATGGAGGTGCTGACGCTGCTGCAAACCGGCAAACACGACATGATGCCCGTGGTGCTTCTGGACGAACCGGGCGGCGACTATTGGGCCGGGTTCGATCGGTTCGTCCGCGCGCAGTTGCTCGACCGCGGCATGGTCAGCCCTGAAGATCTTTCGCTCTACCGCATCACGGACCGCTGCGAGGAGGCGGTCGAAGAAATTTTGCGGTTCTATCGGATCTATCACAGCATGCGGTACGTGCGAAACCAATTGGTGTTTCGCCTGCACCAAGCGCCCGACGCTCGACAGTTGGAGACCATCAACGACCGCTTCAGCGACCTGGTGACCGAAGGCCGATTCACCGTGAGCGGACCGCTGTCCGAGGAGGCCGAAGAAACCGAATTGGCCGAAATGCCGCGGCTGGTATTCCATTTCAACCGCCACGATTTCGGCCGCCTGCGACAGTTGATCGATTTTGTGAATCGGGAGATTAGGGATTAAAGCACGAGACCGAGTCTTCCTTCTAATCCCTAATATCTAATCCCTCCTCACTCCTATGCCTACGGATTGGCGACAATTTCAAACGGACAATTTCGACGCGCCCGCGGTGGTCGATCCGCGACGGCGCATGGCGATCTTCTTGATGGGCTTCTTGCTGTTGGCGCTGGTTGTGTTTGGGCGGACGGTGCAGTTGGAGGTGACTCAAGGCCCGGCGTTTCGGCGGTTGGCCGCGCGTCCGATCGAAAAAAAGATCGCGTTGCCGGCGCCGCGCGGGCGGATTGTGGATCGGCGCGGCATGGTGTTGGCCTGCGATCGGACGGTCGAGGCCGTGGCGGTCCACTATCGTTGGCTTGAGCAGCCGCCCAATCCGCGTTGGCTTCGCAACATGGTCCGCTCACGGCTGTCCAAGGCCGATCGAAAAAATCCGGAGCGTGTGGCGGCCGAACGAGCCCGGCTGCTGGCCGAACGCGACGAGACCGCCCGGCGATTGGCCCGGCTTTGCGGCATTTCGTTCGACCAATGGACGCGACGCACGCAAGCGATCCAGGCCCGGGTGGAACGCATCGCCGATCGGGCGAATCGCCGCCGTGACCCGTCGCCCGACCGCGACGAGAGGGACGTTTCTTGGGCGTTGCGCATGCGACGGCTGTTGTTGGACGATCCGCCGCCGCCGAGGATCGTCGTCGCCGAGGAGCTTGACTATCATGTCGTGGCCGACGACGTGTCCCGTGCGGTCGTGTCGGAGATTCGCAGCCATGCCGACCGATTTCCCGGCGCGAAAACGGTCGAGTTGGTCCGACGCGCCTATCCCGGCGGCACGCTGGCCGCTCCGTTGCTTGGGCATCTCGGGCCCGGCGACGACGACAAACAGGTCGGGCGGATGGGCGTCGAGCGGCAGTTCCAGTCGCGCTTGCAGGGCCGCGACGGCCAACGCATCGAGCGGACCGATCGCAGCGGGCGAATGTTGGGCGCTGAGGACGTCCGACAACCGACGCCCGGCCAAGACGTTCGGCTGTCGATCGACGCCGAGCTGCAACGTTCGGCCGAGGAACTGCTGGCCGACGGGCTGCGTCGCCGCGCGATCGGGTCCGACGCGTCCAGCTCGGGCGGGGCGATCGTCGTGATGGACGTTCACGGCGGATCGCTGTTGGCGTCGGCCTCCGCGCCGACGTTCGATCCGAATTGGTTTTCCGGCGGATGCTCGGAGCAGGTGGCGTCGGTGTTGGCGGATCGGTCCCATCCGCTGTTGAATCGGGCCGTGCAAATGGCGATTCCGCCCGGCTCGACGTTCAAAATCGTCACGGCCGTCGCACTGTTGGAGTCGCCGGGGTTCGATCCGCAAAAATCGTTCTTCTGCCAAGGTTTTTTGAGCCGGCCCGACCGGCAACGTTGCGAGATTTTCGTGCGTGAGGGCATCGGCCACGGCGACGTGACGCTCGCGGACGCCCTTTGCACCAGTTGCAACGTCTATTTTTTTCACTTCGCCGATCGACTGGGTCCGGAACCGCTGACGGCCTGCGCCGCGCGTTTTGGATTCGGGCGGCCGACCGGCGTCGATCTGCCCGGCGAGGCGTCCGGCACGCTCCCGTCGCCCGACAACATCGCGAAACTTGAAGGCCACGCTTGGCGCAAAAGCGACACGCAATCGCTGGCGATCGGCCAAGGCTCGCTCACCGTGACGCCGATGCAGATGGCGTGCATGATGGCGTCTGTGGCCAATGGCGGCGATCGCGTCGTGCCGCATGTGACGGACGAGGGACGAGGGGCGAGGGACGGGGGGCGAAACGACACGGGGTCGATGCGGGTGTTGCGGGATGGGCTGCGTCGCGTGGTGTCCGACCCGCGCGGCACCGCGCACGCGACGGTCGACCTGAGTTCGACGGCGATTGCCGCCAAGACGGGCACGGCCGAGACGGGCGAAGGACGCCCCAGCCACGCATGGTTTGTCGGTTACGCGCCGGCCGACGATCCCAAGCTGGTGTTTGTCGTCGTCTTGGAAAACGCCGGCGACGCCGCCACCGCCGCCGGTCCGATCGCCAAGCGTCTGGTTGTGCGGATGGAGCAATTGGGACTGTTGTAGTCCACTTTTCCGAAAAAAATATTGAAGGCGAGGCTTCTTCGTGATAAAAAGAAACAAAGCAGAAGGCTCGTTGGACATTTTTAGGGAGGCCACGGCATGAAAAAGACGCGTATCTTGATCGGCTTCGCCACCGTGTTTTTTGGGCTCTTGACGCTGGCGGCGTCGGCATGGGAACTGCCGACCCTATCGGAAACCGACAAGCCGTTCACGTTTGTTGTTCTGGGCGACACGCACTACACGTGGCCCGATTTGCGGGCGGCGGCACTGGTGCATTCCATGGGCGACGACATCAAGAGCGTCCACCCCTCGCCGGCCTTTGTCTGCCAAACGGGCGACTTGGTGAACCGGGGCAATAAGGAAGAGCTCGCGTTTGTGATGAAAGACCTGTTTGAAGCGTTTCGCCTGCCGATCTTCGTCGCTCGCGGCAACCATGATGGGCAGGTGGTGTATAGAGAGACGGTCCTGCCCATCTTGGCGACGCGACTCGGCACGTCGCTCTCTCGAAACTTCTACGCGTTTCGTTACGGCAACTCCTGCTTTGTATTTCTCGACTATCATCCTCGGAGCTACACGGAGCAGAGCCAATTTCTCGAGGATGCTTTGGTTCAAGCCGGCAAAACGCCCGGCATCGAACATGTCTTTGTCTTTTGTCATTATCCGCTTTGGCCGGTGATCCGTGCCGGCTTCTATGAACCGAAGCTTGCCGAGTCGCTTCTGTCGGTATTGCGGAAGCACCCGGTGGACGCCTTTTTTTGCGGGCATACGCACAACACCGTGGTGTGCGTGCGGCGCATGGAGAACGTCAAGATCACCCAGATCCAAGGCGTCGCGGCCCATTCGGGACCACGATTCATGCCGATCGCGGAATGCCGGGCCAATTTGCTTCCGCCAGACGAGTTGGCCTATTGCTGGGGTTATGCCGAACGATACGAGCCGCAGGCCACCGCGAGTGCGGTGATGGGAAGCAAGCGACAAGCCTGTTGCTTTTGCGTTGTCGTCGACGGCCGGAAGGTGGACGTTCAGTGGCGCTCGCCGGGCCGTGGCGTTGTGAGGGAATTCGAGTGGCAAGAGCCGGCGAATCTTCGCGACCTGAAAACGCCCAAGTCCGAATCGGCCGTCCCCGTGACCGAGGCCATGCTCAAACAGGCCACGGCGGCCCGCCTGCTGTTTTGTCCTTCGGCCAACGATCGCGGGAAGGTCGGTCTGGTGCTCAACGGCGAGGCGGTCGCCCAGACGCAGATCAATCCCGTGCTTGCCCACATGTCGTTTTGGTTGGATCAACAGATTGTCATTCCCAAAGCGAAACTCGGGTCGTTGCGGCTGGCCAACGAAGTGAAGATCACCAACCCGACGAAAGCGTTATTTGCCATCGGCAACGCTCGATTGGAGATCACCTTGGCCGACGGCCGCAAGGTGCGCACGACGGTTTCGCCCAAAATGTTCTTTTCATCGACCGAAGCCGAGGCCCAGTCGGCGAGTCCCGAGGGCGTCGAACCGGCAGGCTGGCGTCTCGCCCCTCGCCACATGATTCAGGCCGTCAGGCTTGGAGAGGTTTTAGGACCCATCGTGCTGAAGTTCCCGGAACGCTAGTGAGGCAGTTTTCAGAGGCTGGTCAGCAGGCGTCAGACGGAGATGTCCACCTAACGTCTGTAAATTCACGATGAGCGGCGATCGGTCGAGGTCTGCTTGTCTCGACGCCGAGGCAGAGGGTAGGATTATGGTCGCCACCGCCGCCGGTCCCATCGCAAAACGTCGGGTCGCGCGGATGGAACCGTTGGGGGTGTTGTGAAGGAGATTCCGATGCACGGCGATTTTCGGCCCGGAAAATTGGTGCGGAATACGCTGTTGGTCTGTTTGGTCTTTTTTGCCAGCATGATGGTCAGTTCTCTTGGCCTCCTGGAAGGTTCATGGTGGTTTGGCTTGGCGTTGTCCGCGTTTTGGTTTGGTTGGGTCGTCACGACCGTCTGGGGGTTGCTGGCTTATCGACGAACCGTGATTCGTCTAGACGAGGATGGGATCGCCAAGCAGGGTATTTGGCGAACGAAAGCCATCCGTTTCGTGGAGGTTGTGGATGTGAATTGGCGAATCGGCCCCGCAGTCACCTTGCGGTCGTCTTCCGAAAAAATCCGCGTGGATTTGGACGAGTATGTTTCGGAGCATCGTCAACGACTGATTCATGCCATTCATTTTTCGACGCCGCGAGCCGTTCAACGAAATTGGCCTTCGTTCTGTTATCGCATTGCCATTCCACTTTGGAAGGACATCGACCGGCCGCCGCTGCAAGAGAATGAATTCTTGTTGACGCGGCGGCGCTACCGTCGCATCTTCGTTCCAACTCTTTTGCTGACCATGGCGTTGGGCGTTTGGTTTTCTTGGCAACTCCAAGAGGTCCGCTGGCTTCTGTATCCACTTCCTTTCGTGCTGCTTTGGGGCCTCGTGCATGTGACGACGCCCGCGAAAGGGCAGATTGTCCGAAAAACGCCGCGTGACTTTCGGTTTGTGGCAGAGTTGATCGTTGTGGGGGGTGGCATTGCGGCCATTGTCTGCCTATTGGAACATTTCCAAATCCATTTGCCTTGGTTCGATTTCTGGATAGGTGCGACGGCCTTGTTGGGAGTAGGGTTGATGGTGATGAGCGCCTGCCGCCACGAACGGCGACAGTGGCGCAATCGGCAGCAAGAAACGCAGTTGGCAGCCGATGAATGGGAACGTCAAACCGTGGATTATTTTCGAGAGGGATGAGTTTGGTTGGGTGCAAGCGTGACCACGGCATCCGCGCTTCTGGGGCACGCTGCTTCTTAGGCGAATCGGACGGACGCCAAGCGGCGACGGACTCCGCGTTGGAAGGTCTCTTGAGAATGGCCTAGCACGAGCCCCAGGCCGAATTTGTTTTTGGATGGCACGCCGTATTTTTGTTTGAACCGCTTGTCGTGGCTCAATCCGGCGGTGGTGCCGAGCATGCAGGAGCCCAGGCCCAGCGATTCGGCCGCCAGCATCGCGTATGTGGCGGCGATGTGGGCGTCGGCCCCGTCGCTCTCCGGACCGTAATGGAACAGCAGCGCGGCCGGCGCGTCGTAGGTGAAATCGTCGCGGCCTGCAGCTCGTTCGGCGACAATCGCTTGCAGCAGCGGCCGGACGAAATCGCGCATCGCCCGATGGTTCTCCTTGCCGAGCAACGGTCGCATTAGCGTCAACGTGACGGGGTGAAGCAGCCAGCCCAGACGCGCGAACGCCGCGCAGGCGTCTTCGGAAAACGCCTGGACGCGATCGCGCCCGTGAAACGCCAACACGCCGACGTCGCTCGGCGGGATGCCCATCGGCGCGGTCGTGGTCGCTTCGAGAATTCGATCCAGCGTGGCGCGATCGACCGGCTCGGGCGTGAAGCGGCGGATGCTGCGGCGCGATTGCAGGAGCGCCTGGAGTTGGTCGGCCGAGGCTCGCGAGTCCTTTGGCGGCAACGTCACGGCGTCGTCGCCGGTCATGCCGCGTCCGCGAACGGTGATGCAGTCGGTCGGGCAGCCGGCCACGCAATGGCCGCAGGCGATGCAGCCCAAGAACGAGCCCGCGACGACCCGGGCCTTGCCGTTTTCCAACTGAAACATCTGGTCGGGACAAAGCCGGGTGCAAAGTCCGCAGCCGGTGCACGCGGCCGCGTCGATGGTCGGCGTGCCTTTTTCGGTTAGATCGAGACTCATGGCGTGCAGACCTCCTGGGTTGTGGTTGGAAATTGGCATCTTGCCACACGGGCCGAATTCTGACCAGGGCGGTCGAAAAGTCGCAATGCAACTTGTTGTGCGCCAATGGGATGTGACAATAGTTTTTCGGGCGAGGGCGTTGTGGTCCGCCGCGGAAAGGGGTATACTAAAGCCTGTGTGTTGTGGGAGGGTGTGAAATCGTTGCAACACCTTGTCTGAAAAGGGTTTAAGACGACGGTTCACAGGTTTTTCAGCGAAAGGAAATGCGGTGTCGACCGATTCGAATTTGCCGCCCGAGCCGCCCGAAGATGACGAGCCGCAGGCCTCGGATTCCCCCGATGTGGTGGGTGATTCGTTGATGGCCGGGCGCGTGCTCGACATGCCCATCGAGGAGGAGCTGAAGGGCAGTTATCTGACCTACGCGATGAGCGTGATCGTCAGTCGTGCGCTGCCGGATGTGCGCGACGGATTGAAGCCTTCGCAGCGGCGCATTTTGGTCGCGATGAACGATTTGAATCTGACGCCCGGCGCGGCGCGGATCAAGTGCGCGAAAATCTCCGGCGACACCAGCGGCAATTACCATCCGCACGGCGAAAGCGTCGTCTATCCGACGTTGGTCCGAATGGCCCAAGAGTGGAACCTGCGCCACGTGCTGGTCGACAAGCAAGGAAACTTCGGATCGATCGCGGGCTTGCCGGCGGCGGCCATGCGGTACACCGAGGCCCGGATGTCGCCGATCGCCACGATGATGATGGAGGACATCAAGCTCGACACGGTCGATTTCTTGCCGACCTACGACGAGCGGCACATGGAGCCGGTCGTGCTGCCGTCGAAGTTTCCGAACTTGGTGGTCAACGGGGCGAACGGCATCGCGGTGGGCATGGCCACGTCGATTCCGCCGCACAATTTGGGCGAAGTTTGCGACGCGCTGATCCGCGTGATCGACCAGCCGGACGTCTCGATCGACGAGTTGATGGAGATCGTGCCCGGTCCTGATTTTCCGACCGGGGGCGTCATTTGCGGCCGGTCGGGCATTCGACGCGGTTACCACACCGGTCGGAGCACGATCGTGGTGCGCGCTCGGGCGAAGATCGAAGAACACAACAAGCGGCATCGGATCGTCATCACCGAAATCCCGTTCCAACAGGCCCGCGACCGGATCGAAGAGCGGATCGCGGCGTTGGTGACCGAAGGCCGGATCGTCGGCATCTCGAACATTCGCAACGAGAGCGATCTGAAAGAGCCGGTCCGGTTGGTGTGCGAGTTGAAACGCGACGCGGACCCCGAGATCATTCTGAACCAGCTTTATCAGTTCTCGCCGCTTCAGGACAGTTTTTCGCTGATCTTTTTGGCGCTGGTCGACGGCAAGCCGCGGGTGCTTTCGTTCAAGGAGTTGCTGCAAGAGTTCATCCGGCACCGCGAGTCGGTGATTCGCCGTCGGACGCAGTTTCTGCTGAACCGAGCCCGGCAGCGCAAGCATACGGTCGAAGGGTTGTTGCTGGCCCACGCGAACATCGACGAGGTGATTCGCGTCATTCGCAGTTCGTCGACCCAGGCGGAAGCGAAAGACCGGTTGATGCAGATTCGGACGCCCGCGGCGCTGCTGCATCGGGCGCTGGGCGACGTGGGATTCGCCGTCTTTTCGGAAGAGCGGGGCGCGGCCGAGTTTTACACGCTCACGCCGGTCCAGGCCGACGCGATTTTGCGGATGACGCTCGGACAGTTGGTCAATCTGGAGCAGGAAAAACTGGGCGACGAGCATCGCAAACTGCTGGAGGAGATCACCGAGTATCGCCGCATCTTGTCCGATCGGCAGAATATTTTGGAGATCATCCGCGAAGACTGCCGCGAGCTGAAACGCAAGTACGACGATCCGCGTCGCACCGAAATCAGCGGCGAGGAGTTGGGCGAGGTCGACCTCGAGGACCTCATCACCGAAGAGACGATGGTGGTCTCGATCAGCGGCAACGGCTACATCAAGCGGACGCCCGCGTCGGTCTATCGTTCGCAGCGTCGCGGCGGCAAGGGCCTGACCGGCGCGAAGACCGAGGAGGAAGATCCGATCCAGCACCTGTTCGTGGCCAGCACGCACGCCTATCTGTTGTTCTTCACGAACAAGGGCAAGGTGTATTGGCGCAAGGTGTACGATCTGCCGCAGTTGGCCCGCGACGCCCGCGGCCGCGCGGTCGTCAATTTGCTGAATCTGGCCGAAGGCGAGCAAATCACCGATTGCCGGGCGGTCCGCGATTTCGACCATCCCGATCACTTCCTGGTGATGGCCACGTCGCACGGGCTGGTCAAGAAGACGCCGTTGGAGGCGTACAGCCGCCCGTTGAAAAGCGGCATCATCGCCATCAAGCTGCGCGAGGGCGACGCGCTGGTCGACGTCGTGGTGGCCAAGCCGGGCGACGAGTTGGTGTTGGCCACGGCCCACGGCATGGCCATTCGCTTCAAGCAGTCGGACGTCCGGCCGATGGGCCGAAACGCCAGCGGCGTGAAGGGCATCAAGCTGATCGGCGACGATACGGTGGTCGGCATGGTCGTGACCGATCCGGGCGCCACGCTGTTGACCGTCTGTGCGAACGGCTACGGCAAGCGGACGCCCTTCGGACCGAATCTGGAGACCGAGTTCGAAGGCGAACTGCCCGAGGACGGCGAGACGGAATCGACCGAGGAGGTCGAAGAAGAGCATGAAGCGGAGCACGAGGAGAGCTCGCAACGGAGCTATCGCACCCAGCGGCGCGGCGGCAAGGGATTGCACGACATCAAGACGACGGATCGCAACGGGCCGGTGATCGGCATCGTGCACGTGTCCGACGCCGACGAACTGTTGATGATGACCGCCCGGGGCAAGATCCAACGCATCGCCGCCAGCGACGTCGGCATCATCGGCCGAAACACGCAAGGCGTCCGAATCATGAGCCTCGACGACGACGACACGCTGATCGCCGCGAAACGTGTGCCGCAAGAGGAAGCGAACGGCAAAACCGAGGACGCCGAGAAGCCCGAAGGCCCGGCAACGACCGGCTGAGAGAGCGGCAAACCGCCCGGGGTGTCCAAAACTCGAACGTCATTGAAAAACCAGGTAGCCGAACCCGTCGGGCAGCGGCGGCGCGACGGCCGCCGGCGTGGTCCACGATTGAAACCCGATCCCCGGCGCGATGCGTTGCAATCCGATGGCCCAGGACTCGCCGGGCTTGGGTCGCTGGCCGGTCAGTTCGGCCAGGGGAATCGCCGCTTCGAGCGTCCAGGTCTTTCGGTCGCGCTGGACGGCGACGTACCAAGTCGGGTTCCACGTGGGATCGTTCCAGCAGGCGTCGTTCGTCCAGCCGCGCGAGTCGGCCGCCAAACGGTCGAACGTGATGAAGTCGCGGTCGATGTCGACGAGCAACTCGACGCGATCGCAGGACGAGAGATCGGCGTCGCGCGGGCGAGGGCCTTTGGTTTCGTCGTCCGAGGTCGACCCTGGCGGTTCGTTGGGCGGATTTTGACACCGGACGGCCAGATACAAAAACTCGTCGTCGTAGGCCAGCATAGCCTCGGCGGGCCATTGGGCGTCGTCGTGCTGCGCGCTGCGCAAGGCGGCTGATTTGGCTTGCCGCCACACGGGGTCGTCCAGCCGTCCGTCCAATCGCGGCGGCGTCTGGGCTCGCACGCAGGGCAGCGACGGTTTGTCGGTCGTTTGCCGCATCTCGGCCCGGGCGCAAGCGGAATAGCCGTCGCGAGAGCCGCCGTCGAATTGCATGCGATAGAGTCGCTCGGCCTGCGGCGTCTGGCCCAACGCCCGATAGGCCGCCGCCAATGGAAACGCGATCGACGGCCGGGCGAACCAGTCGGGCCGGGTGCGTTCGAGCTCCTGTCCGAGTTGCACGGCTTGTTCGAACCGTTTCTTGCCGTCGCCGTGTTCGACGCGCCAGGCCGCCTCGCTGCTGGCGTTATACGGAAGGAGCCACATCGCAGCCAACGGGGTCAGCGGATGGTTCGGACACTGACGCAGCAACGCGGTGAATGTGTCGGCCGCCAGCGGCCAATGTCCGCTGCGATCGTAATGGTCGGCCAGTTGGTAAAGGATCTGGCCGCGGCTTTGTTCGTCCAGATCGGACGTCAGGTTGTCGATTTGCGCCAAGAGCGACTCGGTCGACGCGCCCAGCCGCTCCGCCCGTTCGAGAATCGCCTGGACGTGGCGGCGTCGTTGCATCGTACGCGATCGAAGCTCGAAATTTTCGCGTTTCGGCGGCGGCAGTTCGCGGCGTGCGGGCCCGCCGGGGGCCAACGAAAGCTCGCCGAGCCAATCGCGGCGATCCGCGACCATGGGGCCCGCCAGACAATTCAATCCGACGATTGACGGCGACGGCCGAAATCGATCGTCCAGCAAGCCGTGCGACCAGGCGGCGGCGTCCGCCGGCGTGTCGCCCAAACGCGGCAGGAACTGCGACGTGGACAACTCGCCCGCGCCGCGAACGCCGGGCGACGTCAGCCCAAAAATGTTTCGGACCGACCACGGCGCCAGTCCGGCCTCGGCGATCTGTTCGGGAAATCGCGAGGGATCGGCCGCGTCGGACGCCGCCTGCAACACGGCGCGACGGATCAGGTCTGCCGGCGGATTCTCGGCCGGGTTTGCCGTGGCGCTGGTCGCCAGAGCGATCGGACGCCACGTGCGAATCGCCCGGACCAGGCGGGCCTGCAACCGTTCCAGTCCGCGACCGTCGCCCGCGGCGTCCCACGACGCGACGATTTGCGAACTTGGCACGTGGAGCCCGGATTGCCGCAGCGGAAATTGCCACGCCGTGGCGGTGTCGCTGCCGCCGGCCGCGATCACGGCCTCATGCAGTCGGTCGGCGAGCGGCGCGTCGTCGCGCGGCGGCGTCTCGACGTCGCGCCGGCACAACGTTTCGACCACGGTCCGATAGCCGTCGTCGCCGCTCCAGCGGGCGATCCATTCGAAGGGGGTCTCGTCAGATTCGGCCAGCAGCACCAACAGCGCGGCTTGACGGTCGCCGATCCGCTGCCGCCGCCACGTTTGCCCGCCGTCGTCCGTGGCCAAGATCACGCCGAGCGAACCGACGGCCCAACCGTGCTGATCGTCGAGCATCGCGAGGGCCCAAAGCGGCGTGGTCGAGCCCGTCGGAAAACCGTTCCAGGTGCGTCCGGCATCGGCGGTGAAAAACACGCGAGAGCCGGGCGAACCGGCTGCCCAGCATTTGGGACCGCGGACGGCCAGGGCCGCCAGATCGAACTGCTCGATGCCGCGCGGCAGCGCACCGGGCGAGGGCCGCCATGTGGCGCCGCGGTCGCCGGTCCATCGAACCGTGCCGCCGTCGCCGATCAGCCAACCGTAGCTCGGCGGCGTCCCTTGCAGTTGAGTTAGGTGACGCAGACCGAACTCGTCGCGTCGACCGGCTTCGATCTCGCCGCGTGCGATTCGCCCCAGCCAACCGTCGTGACCGGCCAACGCCCCGGTGTGAAGGTCCAAAAAATCAGCGGCCGACCACGCGACCCCATCGCCGCCGGGCAGCGGGCTCCAATGCCGACCGCCGTCCTCGGTGGTAAACACGCCGGACGGATACATCGCCGAGCGGTCGCCCAACAGCCATCCGTGTCGCGGATCGAAAAACCGCAGTCGCCGCACGCCAGGCAGGGTCAACCTCGGCGTGAGCGTCCAGGTTTGCCCGCCGTCGGTCGTGGAAAGCAGCACGCCGCGACTGACATGCGTGTACGGCGAGGACGGACCGCCGGCCGCCCAACCGATGTTTTCGTCGCAAAACCAGACCGTCCGCAACGGACACGAGACGCCGGACGATTGCCGCCGCCATTGTTGCCCGCCGTCGTCGGTGTGCCAGATGACGCCGCGGTCGCCCACGACCCAGCCGTGTTGGGCGTCGACAAAACACACGTCGACAAGCCGCGCGTCGTCGATCGCCGGCTCCGACGCATCGGGCAGGGTCGTCCACAGGATCAACGCGAGCGGCAGGAACATCATTTTCTTCAGGTTGTTTAGTCCGTCGCCAACGGGGACGGTCAGGACGGCCTCATTTTTTTGGCGACCATGGCCAGCAACGATTTTTGCGGCGCGGCGAACTTCGCGATGCCTTCGGCCATCAACGTGGCTTCGAGCTTTTGCAGGTCGACCAGCCGGTCGATCTCGTCGACCACCGCCGGCGGCGGCAGGCGATCGACCTGACGGGTGAACGTTCGACCGCTTCGCGCCACCGCGTCGTTGGTGGCGGGCGGATTCGTTTGGATGTCGCTGCCGGCCAGCGCCTCGACGTATTTCCAAGGGGCGTCGGACGGCTTTTTCGTGCCCGTGCTGGCGAAAACGATTTCCTGACGCAACGGCGTGGGGCGGTCCAACCAGAACCGTTGGTTCTCGGCCCAAATTCGCTTGGCGTTCAAAATGCCAACCATTCCCTGGGCGGCCGGCGACAGTTCGGGCACGGCCTTGTCGGTGTAGACGTCCAATCGGGAAACGAAAATGCTGTAGACGCTTTTGAATTGTGAAAGATCGCCGCGGCGCTGCGCTCCGCGCCACATGGCGTCTCGCGCAATTTGATACTGTCGCGGGCTAAAAATCAATGTCACGTTGACGGTGACGCTTGAGGCCGCCAGTTCCTCGATCGCATCCAATCCGGCGGGTGTGGCCGGCACCTTGATCATGCGATTTTGATGCCCTTGCGACCACTGTCGCCCGAGGCGAATGTACTGACGGACTTTTTCGGCGTGCGGCACGTTGAGCTCCGGATCTTCCAGCAGCGGATCGACTTCAAAGCTGACGTAGCCGTCGTCGCCGCGGGTCGTTTGCCAGACCGGCAAGAAAACTTGTTGGGCGTCGCGGACCAACCGGTCGGTCATCTGCCAGGCGATCTGCGGGTCGTCGAGCCCCTGACGCACCAGTCGGTCCAGTTCGGCGTCGAATCGGCCGGTGGCCAACAGATCGGCGATGATGATCGGATTGGAGGTGGCGCCGGTCGCGCCGGCTGCCCGATTCGCCCGAACCAGGTCGGGGTCGATCGAATCGAGCCAAAGTTTCGTGCCGGTGGCAAGCAGCGAGTCCATGGCGTTGGACATGGTCGGTCGTCCTTCCTGGAAAGGGTGGATGACGAGAAGCGGTTTCGTGTATTCAATTTTTAGCAACAATTGAGTTGGAAGCAAAGAAAGGGGGGCGGGAGATTGCATTCCAACGTTTTACGGTTTGTCGTTTCTGTCTTGTCCCAAGCCCCAATCGCGGGCCCAAGGCTGTCCATTTGTGCAATCTGGTTGCCTGGGGCAAATGGGTAAAATCTTCTGATTATCTTATTTGCGGGATATTTTGAGATTTTGCGGTTTATTCCTATTCTGCCGGGTAAAGTTAGCCGATTTCAGTGGTGTTTGTTTTTGTAGTCGTTCGCTGCCGTTGCGCATAAGTGGTTGGCGATGGATGCATGGGTAAGGAGGACGGTTTGGTGAAAACAGCAAGGACATCCGCCCTAGTCGTCATTGTGACGTTCGGAGGTCTGTTGGCCGGGAGCACGGTGCTGGCTCAGAGCAGCAGTCCTGCCGCGCAGGCTGGCAATCCAGCGGCGGCATCGGCCGCGGCGTCCGGTGCGGCTTCGGACGGCGACGTCGCTCCGTTGTTGTTGGACAACGGTTTATGGGACGGGGCGCCGGTTGGTCCGGGTTGCGCGGTCTGCGGCGGCGGCGTTCCGCCCGATTGGTATACGTTGCAGGGCGCCAGGATTATGAGCCGCAGCACCCCGCGTCGAACCCAAATCTCCTTTCAGAGGCCCCAGAACGGCGAATACGAGTGGATTTCGAACTCCTCGAGCACGTATCAGGTGGTCAACTTGATGACGCCGACCACGGGCACGGCGGGCAAAAGCATCAATGTGATTCAGACCAAGGAATTGAACTTGGACGTGGCGCCCGGCTACAACGTCACGATCGGCCATTATTTTTGTCGAGACCGGAACAACAACGATCATTTCGTGGAACTGACCTATTGGGGACTCAACTCGTGGTCGGCTTCGAGAGCCGTCGGCGGTTATTTGACGCCTTGGTACGACGAGTCGGCTGAGTACAGTTCCATCGTACTGCAGCCCACGACGACGGATAAGACGTTCGGCAGTCTTCGGACTCCGTTCGCGACGAGCATGGAAATGGTCGACATGACCGACGCCCAGCATACGATCGACTATGCGTTCAACTACGGGTTGGAGCACAAGGTCTCGTATCGCACGACGATGAACAATTTTGAGGTCAACGGGCGGTTCAGTCCTCGCGGCGAGCCCGATCGGCTCGTGATGCAGCCCGACGGCCGGTGGCGGCGCGAGTGTCAGCCTGGCACGTACATGTCCTATCTGTATGGCGTCCGCTATTTGAAAGACGATGAGGTGTTCAAATTGCACGCCGTCAGCCAATACAATGCGTCCGACGATGAAACGATCGACGGCGTCGGCGATTATGACGCGCTGACCTACAACAACCTAGTCGGCTTGCAGATCGGGGCCGACATGATGTTTCGTCAGTGTCGTTGGGCGTGGGGATTTTCCGCGAAGGCCGGGCCGTTCATCAACTTCGCCAGTCAGGAAAGCACGATCACCGCGGCGACCAGCGGCGCGTCAAGCGACACCGTCTACGAACGATTCGTGGCCAACCGTTACAAAGCGGCCTTCGTCGGCGAGATAGGCTTGCAGGCCACCTACAAGTTCCGACCGAATCTGGTCGGCCGCGCGTCCTACGACATGATGTGGATCACCGGAGTCGCGTTGGCCCCCGAGCAGTTGCAGTTCGCCGCCTCGCCGGTTGCCAGGATCAACACCAACGGCATGATCTTTTCCCAGGGCGTGTCTTTGGGATTGGAATGGCTGTGGTGAACCGTGAGGTCGCCCAGGGCAGTCTTTCAGTCCCATCCCCCACACCCAGAGCGACCAACAAATCGCATAAGGGACCGTGGCAACAAATCTGAAACAACGCCACGGATTTCAAGTCTCCGAATGTAATGAAATGTTCCACGAAAGAGGGGGTTGTGCTCGCGAAGACGAATTTAACACCTCGAAAGATGGGTGTTTAAATTAAGATTCCCGCTTTCTTGTGAAAATGGGTTGTTAAACTATTGCGATTTTGGCGGTTGTTGCTATCATAAGGACTGGGCTTGGTGTGTAAATAGGGCAGTTTGTTCAAAACAACGGAGGCAGCGACCCGTGTTCTCGCAACTTCGACGACCCACCTGGGCGTGCGCGCAGCATGTCCGACAGTTTGGGTTGTGTGTCGGCGTTATGCTTTGGCTCGCCGCACCGACCCTTGGCGACGCTATTAGTGGCTATACCAGTTGGCAGCGGAACGGTTTTTCGTGTTCCTCCTCCTCCGCCGCATCTTCTTCTTCGCTGGCCTCCGTTTCGGTGTTGGCCGCGACCGTGGAGACTTCGACTTCCTCGCTCGTCACGGTGACGACGTCCGGGTCCGTGTTTGGCGATGGAACCGGAAGTTTGGCCGGTTTGATCTTCTATGACGCCAACGGAAACGACACGGCGGACAACTCCGATTGGGCGCTGTCGGGAGCCGAGGTTGTCTTGTCGAAGTCGGGCAGCGACACGAAGATTTGTCTGTACACCGGCACCGATGGAAGCTATAAGTTCACCGATCTTCCCGTGGGCATCTATACGGTTTCCTTGATTCTCTCGGACAGCGATTCCGGCACGAACTCGCTCGGCACGTTGCTCGACAGCAGCGGGAGCGTGGTTTCGACCGGCCGAGGCACGGTGGGAACCGACACCTTCACCGGCATCGATCTGGAGAGCGGCTATTCGGGCGAAAACTATAATTTCTCCCAGCTCTCCTATCCGGCAAGCCTGGTCACCAAGCGTTTGCTGACCAACATCAATCCGGGCTTGCACCACATCACGGTCACCCCGTCGCCGGTTCCCGAACCGGGCACGATGGCGCTGTTGGTGGTCGGCGGGCTCTGCATCGGCGGTATGGCGTGGCGACGTCGTCGCGGATGCGCATGAGACGGGTTGAAACGCGCCGTACGCTTGCCGAAGGACGTTTTGTCCGACTGGTCGCCGCCAACGGCTGGGAGTGGGTCGAACGCGTGAACGCATCGGGGGCGGTCGTTCTCGTGGCCGTCACAGAAAACGCCGAGTTGTTGCTGGTCGAGCAGTTTCGCATTCCCCTGGGACGCCGCGTGATTGAACTGCCGGCCGGATTGGTCGGCGACGCATCCGGTCGCGAACGCGAAGATCCAGCGGAAGCCGCCCGGCGCGAATTGCTCGAGGAAACCGGCTATCAGGCCGATTCGTTGGAGTTTCTTCTGGACGGTCCCAGTTCGGCGGGATTGGCTGCGGAAGTGTATGCGTTGTTCTTGGCTCGAAACGTCCGTCGAGCCGCTTCCGGCGGAGGCGACGGCTCCGAAGACATTCAAGTCCATCGGGTTCCGCTCGGCGAGGTCGAGGCGTGGTTGGACGTCAAACGGCAGTCCGGCGTCATGGTCGATCCGAAGGTGTACGCAGGCTTGTACTTCGCCGAACGGCGGTGATCAAGATTCGGCGGCGGTCGGCGTTTTCGACGGCGCCAATTGCGTCACCAACGTGCGGATTTGTCGCAACGTGATCGGCATCGAGAGCACGAGGCGATGCGGGGCCGTGCGGGCCTCCGATTTCCACGCCGTTTGCGATTCGTCCAGCAGCAGCATCGCCGCGATCGGCTGCGTATGCGGATCGTTGCCCAGTTCGTTGAAAACCTCCAGCGCGGGCCGACCCAGGTTTTGGGCGCTGAGAATCACGCAATCGGCCACGGCGGGGTCTTGTTGAATGCGGTTGGCCGCCCGACCGGGGTCGGCAATCACCAGCACCCGATAGCCCGCCCGCTTGAAACCCTCGCGAAAGACGTTTTGTACGTTGGCATCCGACTCGACCACCATGACCGAGCGGCCCGTGTCGACCGGTGTCGAGACCTGCGCACGCGGCGGCGGGGTGCCGGCGTTGTTCGACCCGTCCGACGATTCGTCGGCCAAACGGCGGGCCGTCAGTCGCAGATCGGCGACCATCGCGCCCGGCGTCTGGTAACGCTGATTCGGATCGAGCGTCATGGCCTTGTTGACCACCATGGCCACGCAAGTGGGCAACGAGGGGTCAAGTTTTTGGATGGGCACGACGTCGAGGAACCGTTGTTTGTTCATGCGGTGCAAACGATCGGTTTCGGAAAGCGGCGGCTTGCCCGTCAGCATGTTGTAGTAGATGCAGCCGAGAAAATAAACGTCGCTGCGGGTGTCGTCTTTTCGGACGCCGGTTGCCCGCTCCAAGGCCGCATAGTCCACCGTCCGCGTATTCGACATATCCGTCGACCCGTCGTCGGCGACCGTCTCATCCATCGCGGCCAGCCCGAAATCGACCAGCTTGGCCTCCCCCCGGCTGGAGATGAGGATATTGCTCATTTTGAGGTCGCGGTGGGTGAGTCCGCGCTCGAAAGCGTAGCGCAGTCCGTCGGCGATGCCGATCATCAGCCGAGTGGATTCGATCGGGTCGAGCTTTTTGCGGACGCGGACGAACTCGCGGAGGTTTCGGCCCTCGACGAACTCCATCACCAGAAAGTGGCTTCGTCCCTTCGAGCAGACTTCGTAGATCGGCACGATGTTGGGGTGACGCAGCGTGCGGCCCAGTTCGCCTTCGCGGAGAAACAAGCTCGGGTCCTCGTTGAACTTGTTGCGCAACACTTTCAAAGCGACGACGCGGCCGGTCTCACGATGGACGGCCCGATAGACCCGAGCGAAGGTGCCCTTGCCCACCAGATAGAGCACCTTGTAATCGCCGAAGAAGAAGCCGGAGCGATCGCCTTTCAGCAGTCGCTCGACCTGATAGTTGGTCATGAAGCCGCGACGGAGTAGTGTTTGGACAAAATCATCCACGGGAACGTTCCGGCTTCCGAATGAAGCCCAAACGTCCTGTAGTTGCCTTTCGTCCAAAAGACCGAGGTTGAACGCGCGCTGCGCGAACTGCTCGGCATTTGGCTGGCCCATGCCGACTCCCATTCCGCCCGAATTAAAAATATAAAAAACGTATGAGGCCGGAGAATAATAAAATGATAACTCTATCCTAGCGCAACCGGCGCAATTCCACAATCCCCTCTGCGGGGAGGAATGTTGCGTGAGTTGAGGGCGTCGTTCAGATGGTCGCCGCCAGGAGTTGCTGGGCGTATGCGGCGATCTCGTCGAGCACCTGTTGGCGGGGTTTCGTTGCGGCCTCGGCCATGCGGCGAACGAAGGCCGACCCGACAATCAGCCCGTCGGCCACCGGCTTGAGCAACCGGATGTGGTCCGGACGGCTGATGCCAAACCCGATGCAGATGGGCAGGGGAGTGTGTTCGCGGAGCCAACCCACGTTGTCCACGATCTCGGGCGGCAGCACGGTCCGCTCGCCGGTAATGCCCGCCACCGAGACGTAATAAATAAACCCGGTGGTTCGCTCGGCAATCCGCAAGGCGCGGTCGTGCGGGGTCAGCGGCGTCACCAGTTGAATCAGCGAGAAGTCTTCGCGGCGACACACCTCGGCCAGGGGACCGGCTTCGTCGACCGGCAGGTCCGGCACGATGATGCCCGCCGCTCCGGCGGCCCGGGCATCGGCCACGTAACGCTCGATCCCGTGGCGAAACACGATCGCGTAGCTGACCATGGTCACCACCGGCGCCGACAACTTGGGCGTTGCCTGGCCCAGCGCCGCCAAGATGTCGGCCAGCTTGGTCTTGCGTTCCAGCGACCTGGTGTACGAGGCCTGAATCACGGGGCCGTCGGCGATGGGGTCGCTGTATGGGATGCCCAATTCAAACAGGTGGCAGCCGACGGCGGCCAACCAATGGATCACGTCCATGGGAAATTGAAGATCGGGATCGCCGGCCGTAAGGAACGGCATTAGGGCCTTGCGGCCTTCCGCGCGAAGCGATTGGAACAGCGTATCAATGGCGGACATGGAAGCAGGGGCTAGGGACTTAGGGGGACTCTAAAACTCGACGCCTCGCAACCGTGCGATTTCGGCGGCGTCCTTGTTGCCGCGGCCTGACAGACAGACGACGATGATTTGGTCCGGCTTTCCGGCGGCGGCCAATTTCATCGCTTCGACCACGGCGTGAGAGCTTTCCAACGCGGGCAAAATGCCTTCCAGTCGGGCCACGGCGTCGAAAGCCGTCAGCACCTCGTCGTCGTTGGCGCTGGTGTAGCGAACCCGGCCCGTTTCCTTCCAGTAACTGTGTTCGGGCCCGGTGCCTGGATAGTCGAGTCCGGCCGAGACGCTGTGGACGTCGCTGGTCTGGCCGTCGTTGTCTTGCAGGACGTAGCTATAGCTGCCGTGCAACACGCCGGGCTGTCCGTGGCAGAGCGTCGCGGCGTGGTCGCCGAGCCGGTCGGAACGGCCGCCCGCCTCGACGCCGACCAATTGCACGCCTGCGTCCGGGACCAGCGGATAAAACATGCCGGCCGCGTTGCTGCCGCCGCCGACGCAGGCCACGACCACGTCGGGCAGCCGGCCCAGTTGTTCGAGCGATTGCTGGCGGGTCTCGCGGCCGACGACCGACTGAAAATCGCGGACGATCCGCGGAAACGGATGCGGACCGACGACCGACCCGAGACAGTAATGCGTCGTAGCGACCGAGCTCATCCAGTCGCGGAAGGCCTCGTTGATCGCGTCGCGCAAGGTGCGCGAGCCGCTACGGACTGCTCGGACGTCGGCCCCGAGCAACTTCATGCTGAAAACGTTCGGCCGCTGGCGTCGGATGTCTTCCTCGCCCATGTACACGACGCACTCCAGTCCGAATCGGGCGCAGGCCGTCGCGGTGGCCACGCCGTGCTGACCGGCGCCGGTCTCGGCGATGACGCGGTGTTTGCCCATCCGTCGCGTGAGCAGGGCCTGGCCCAGGGTGTTGTTGATCTTGTGAGCGCCGGTGTGGTTGAGGTCTTCGCGTTTCAAAAAGATGCGAGCCCCGCCGCAATGGGCCGTCAATCGCTCGGCGAAATACAGCGGCGACGGTCGGCCGACGTAATGACGATACAACTGGTTGAGCTCGTCGTGAAACTTGGGATCGGCGACGGCCTTGTCGTATTCCGTCGTCAATTCGTCGAGCGCGTGGGTCAGGGTTTCGGGCACGTAGCGGCCGCCGAACGGTCCGAATCGTCCGGCGGCGTCAGGAACATGGACGGAGGCTGGCATAAATGAATGGGGTTAAGCCGTGGATTGCATGGGCTCGAGAGACAATCTATTTTCCCCGCTTTGGGGGATTCGGTCAAGGGACCGCTCTCGATGGAGAAAGACGTGTGTCGACGCCGTTGGGTTCGCCTGTGGACCGATGATGGTCCGTGTGTGGATGACGTTAGCAGACCGTTACCGCTTGCCGATCTCTCTTAGGAACGCAACGATCACGGCTCGATCAGGTTAGGCTTGGTTTGATTCGAGCGGAGCCGCGCGATCCATGCTCGCGACACTTCGTTTTTGGATGGAAATAGAGACGATGAGGATATCGAGATGACCCGATGGTGTTGCTGTTTTGGTGGAAATGTATCTTCAAAAATCGCGATTGTTCCAGAAAAACCGGCTTTCTGCCTTCGCTAATCGGTACATATTCTCATTTTTGGAAGATAGGCAACGCGACCCCCTCTAGAAATGTTACATTCATCACGGGCTGAGCAATCATTATGTCCGATATAGCGGTAGGAACGCTGGTCGTCAAAACACTCCTTACAATCAGGATTTTTCTACCGTGCCCCAATTCAATGCGATTTTGCGCAAATCCGGTGTGGCGTGGCTGTGGTTGGCCCTGTGGCTGATCAGCGGCTCGTCGGTTTTTGGACAAGGCATTGCGCTGCGGGGCATCAGCGCGATCAACTCGTCGATGGGCGGAGCCGCGGCCGCCTGCCCGATCGACGCCGCCGGCGCCTTGCACTGGAACCCCGCGTCGATCAGCGGCTTGCCGTCCTCCGAAATGTCGTTTGGCATGGAGATGATTTTGCCCAGTTCGACGCTGGCGTCGTCGTACCATAGTTGGGCGGGCAGCGATTCGAGCGAACCCGGCGTGATTTCCGTTCCCACGATGGCCTTTGTGCACAAGGATCCCAATTCGCCATGGTCTTGGGGCGTCGGCGTGTTCGGCATCGGTGGTTCGGCGGTCAACTATTCCTGCGATCATGCGAATCCGATCCTCTCGCCACAGCCGATCGGCCTGGGCCAACTGTCGGCCAACGTGGAGATTTTCCAGATCGTGCCGACGGTCTCCTATCAGTTGAACGAGGAGTGGTCGATCGGTTTTGCGCCGACGTTGACGACGGCGAAGTTGTACGCGGCACCGTTGTTCCTGGCGCCGAAGAGCGACGACGGCACCTGGCCCTCGGGCGCCGGCACGCGTTACACCTGGGGCGGCGGCTGTCAGGCCGGTCTCTATTACAAACCGGAGCTCTCGAATTGGAGCTACGGCGCCTCGATCAAAAGCCCGCAATGGATGGAGCCGTTCCGCTACAAGTCCGAAGATTCCAACGGCGACCCGATGACCATCGATTACGGCCTGAACTACCCGTTGATCGCCTCGATCGGTACGGCCTACACCGGCTTCGACCGATGGGTGCTCGCCTGCGACGTCCGGTATTTCGACTATGCCAACACACCGGGCTTCCGCCATCTTGGGTTCACCACGGAGGGCGCCGCCCAAGGTTTGCAGTGGAACAGCATCATGGCCGTGGCCTTGGGCATCCAACGCCAAATGAACGAGCGATGGACCGTTCGGATGGGCTATTGCTTCAACGAAAACCCGATCGATTCCGCCGCCGTGCAGGCGAACGTCGCCTCGCCGCTGGTCATCATGCACACCATGAGCATGGGCTTCTCCTACATGTTCGAGCACGATTGGCTGCTGTCGCTCACCTACACCCATTGCTTCGAGAACAGCGTCACCGGCTCGCTGCAAACCATCAAGGGCGTTGCGATCCCGGGCACCTCGCTCACCAGCACGGCTTCGGCTGATACGATCAGCGCGGGCGTGACCAAACGCTTTTAGAGCCGCTATCAAAATGAGCGGTTCTTAGACTTCTTTCTATTCGAAAACCGCCAGTTTGGGGATCCTAAGGGTCGGCCCGGACTGGCGGTTTTTGTCATTTTGATGGCTGTCCCGGACGTAAATCAATGGTATGCTTGCCAGGTAGGGCAATTGACGTAAGATTTACGGATTGATGACGCTAGGAGTCTGCGCGATGACGGATCGTCCGTCGGAATTGCGGTTCACCTACCCCCTGCCATACGGGCCCATTGTGCACGACGGGGGGGTTCAGTTTGCCGTGTTCAGCCGCAGCGCTACGGCGATGCGAGTGTTGCTGTACGATCGCGCCGACGATCCGGAACCGGCCGAGCAGATCAGTTTCAACCCCGAATTGAATCGTTGGGGCGACATCTGGAGCGTTTTCGTGCCGGGCGTCCGGCCGGGCCAGCTTTATCATTTTCAGGCCGACGGTCCGTTCGATCCTTCCAAGGGTCAGCGGTTTGACGGTCGCGCCCGATTGATCGATCCTTACGCGAAAGCCCTGCACGGCGTTTTCTTGCCCGGGGACGACGGCATCGTGCGGCCGCCGAAATGCGTCGTGGCCGGCGACGAGTTCGACTGGCAAGGCGATCGCCATCTGCGTCGCCGGCTGGACGAGACCGTCATTTATGAATTGCACGTTCGCGGATTCACCTGTGCGAAGTCGAGCGACGTGAGCCATCCGGGCACGTATCTGGGGCTGATCGAAAAAATTCCCTATCTGCAATCGCTCGGCGTCACGGCGGTCGAGTTGATGCCGGTGTTCGAGTTTCCGACGAACGATTGTCTGGGCCACGCGTTCGATCGGCCGAACTATTGGGGCTACGATCCGCTGGCCTTTTTCGCGCCGCATCGCGGTTACGCGTCCGACGGTTCGCCGGGCGGGCAGGTCCGCGAGTTCAAGGAGATGGTGTTGGCCCTGCATCGAGCCGGCATCGAGGTGATTTTGGACGTCGTCTTCAACCATACGGCCGAAGGCAACGAGACCGGACCGACGCTCAGCTTCAAGGGGCTCGAGAACCGCGTCTACTACATGCTCGAAAACGGCGGGGGAACCTATCGAAACTACTCGGGCTGCGGCAACACGCTCAACGGCAATCATCCGATCGTTCGCGAGATGATCTTCCATTGCCTGCGCCACTGGGTGCACAACTATCACGTCGACGGTTTTCGATTCGATCTGGCGTCGATTCTCAGCCGCAACCGCAACGGCGAGCTGGTGCCGAATCCGCCGCTGGTCGAGTCGATCGCCGAAGATCCGTTGTTGGCCGACACGAAAATCATCGCCGAAGCGTGGGACGCCGCCGGCGGCTATCAGGTCGGTCGGTTCGGCGATTTGCGCTGGGCGGAATGGAACGGGCACTATCGCGACGATCTGCGGCGGTTTTGGCGCGGCGATCCGAACATGATCGGCCTGCTGGCCACGCGGTTGGCCGGCTCCAGCGATCTGTATCAGGCCAGCGGTCGAAAACCGTTTCACAGCATCAATTTCATCACCGCGCACGACGGGTTCACGCTGAACGATTTGGTTTCCTACAGCGAGAAGCACAACGAGCAAAACGGCGAGGACAACCACGACGGCGAACGGAACAACTACAGCTACAACTACGGCGTCGAGGGACCCACGCGTCGCGCGGCCGTCGAGTCGGTTCGTCTGCGGCAGATCAAAAACTTTTTGGCGTCGCTTCTGTTGAGCCAGGGCGTGCCGATGGTGTTGGCCGGCGACGAATGCCGCCGCACCCAGTTGGGCAACAACAACGCCTACTGCCAGGACAACGACCTGACGTGGTTCAACTGGAAACTGGTCGAGCGTCATGCGGGCCTGCGGAGGTTTTGCGCCGCGCTGATCGCATTTCGACGCAGCGAGCCGACCGTGCGGCAGGCTGAATTTTTGCGCGGCCAGCCGTGGCGCGAGGGCGGGCTGCCCGACGTCGCGTGGTTCGGTCCCGCCGGTGGGCAAGTCGAATGGTCCGGCGAGACGCGCAGCCTGATCTGCCTGCTGGCCGCAGCGCCGCGGCGCAATGAACTGTCGCCGCCGAACCATCACGTGATGATGCTGTTGCACGCCGGCGCCGACGCCCGGCATTTCATCGTGCCGACCATCGCCCGCGAGTTCGATTGGCGGCTGCTGGTCAACACGGCGGCCGATTCGCCCGACGACATTTTTCCCGCCTTGGACGGTCCGCCGCGTCCAGCCAACGACGTCGTCACGCTCGAATCGCGGAGCATCCAAGTGTTCGTGGCGCGCGACGAGCCGAAGCCGTAGCGGACGTCGCCGTTCTGGCCGTTCGTCGCGTTATTTTCCGCGTTGAATCTTTCGGGCGATTTCCTGCCGGGCGGCCAGAATCGCTTCGGGATCGCGGGTGTAATCCCACCAGTTCGGTGCGATTCGGTCGACGATTTTTTGGACGGCCTCGGGGCCCGCTTGTTTTTCGAGCAGGACGAAATACTCATAGTCCTCCATGCCGTCGCGGATGTTTTTCAGCCGCATGCTGGCTACCGGCCCGTCGAATCCGCACGGCGTGCCCGGATAAAACAGCAGTCCGCCGCCGTTGTAATGGCTCGGATGGGGAAAGGCCGGATTGAACCACGGGTCGATCACCTTATTGACCGTGCTCCAGTACAGCAGGCCCGTGATGCCGTATTGACGATTGATCCACGTCGGCACGCGATAGTCCAGCGTCGGGCTGTCGATGTGCCAGGAGGGCGGATCCTTGTCTTTCACTTGTAGATAGTGCGGATGATAGCGAGGCGCCGACTGCACCAGCGCCGTGTAGGAAAACACTTCGTCGCCCTCGGCGATCTTGGCGCGAATCGTGTCCCTATCGATGAACGCCCAAAGCGGGCACCAGATGTCGACGACCGAGTCGATGTTCGGCCAAGACGAATCGTGCGGATAGGTTTGCTCGACCACCAGCCGCTTCAGGTCCGGCGCGGCCTCGTGCACCATCTCGCCGAGCACCAAAATCTGTTCGTAGTTCTCACGCAGGTTCGGCTCGTCGAGCAGATACACGTAGGCGCGCTTGTCCCAGCCGTTTTGTTTCAGGTAGTCGAAAAACTCGCGGTAGTAACGCACGGCTTTGGCTCGCTGGGCAGGCGAAAACTCCTTGTAGTCCGGCTTCAAGGTGGACGTCGGAAGTTGGGCGAACCGCGGGCAGGGCACCTGAATATCCGTCACGTGCAGATCGTCCATGAACTTCCGAAGCGCCTTGTGTCGCTCGGGCAGGATGGTCAGCGATCCGTCGGAATTGACCTTCGGCAGCAGGTGTTGGGGAATCGGCGGATTGAGCCGGTGTTCGGCCATGGCCTGACAGTAGCGGGCCTCGATCTCGCGGAATCGGTCCGAATCCGGCTTGACGTCATACAACTTCGCAAGGCTTCGCAGCTCGCCGAAATGGTTTCGATGCGTCGGACCGTCGGGCAGCGTGAAGTCCCAGACGGTGAGCGTCACTGGAATCTCGGCCGTCTTTTTGTTTTGGGCGACCACGCGGAACTTTCCTCGATAGACGCCCGCCTGCGCGTCCTTCGGCACGCGGACGTCGACCCAGATCGGCTGATTCTGTCCGCGATACACGTCGAACGGCAAGGCGAACATATCGTGACCGCTGACCGTAGTTTTTTCACCCCACCGTTCCCGTCGCTCGCTGAACGGTTCGATCGGCTTGCCGGTCACCGGGTCGACGAACGGCACCAGCGGATCGGCGTACAGGCCCGGCGGCAATTCCGCCCGATACGTCGAGCACCGGACGCGGACGTACTCCTCGCGATACATCCGCACACAGTCTTTTCCGAGCCGCGCGCCGCCGCTGCCGACCAGATCCGACATCGTGGCGTCGACGATGCGAAGGTTGGTTTGCGGAGCCGCGACGACCACCTGAAACGATTCGACTTCATTCTTGGCGGCGCTCAACTGCACCGTGGACTTGCCGAAGGGCTTTTCGCTCTGGCCGATTCGCTCCATGCCGTTCAGCGCGGTCAGCGCGATCGGTTTTGGAGCGGCCGCGTCGACTTCCATGCAGGAAAGCGACATCGCAAGAAACATCGCGGCGACGGCAGGGCTTCTCATCGTGAAAGATCCTTTCGGTGGGAAGTGGAGGGAGGGGCGAAAACTGCGAGGCGGGCGAGCGACCTGTCACGGCGCTCTCTTCCCAATGTAAACAGCATTCGTTTTTTGTCAATCGAAAATGTCCATCCGATCTTGCCGATTGCGCAACATGCGTCGGCGACTTCCGAGACGAAACGTCGGCGAGGACGTCGGACGCCCCGGCAGTTTTTCGCGCGCGTCCGCGCATGCCGAACCAAAACGATGTAGAACGCATCGGAGACCGATTTTTCGACAGATAATCGGGAAACCTCAACCCGTTGCTGGATAACGAATTAGGACCGAGTTGGCTGTTTGGGTGGAATTTTACGCGTGTAGTTTCGGCGTTTTGAGCACGTTACAGGGTGGGTAATTAGAATGGAAAGAGGTGAGGGGCCGGCTAGATGGATTGTGCAAAAAGTTGCCCTTCTGTCTATGGTTTCTTTGGCGAGTTCGAGGATACTGAACGGAAGAGGTGAGTGAAGGTTTCACGATCCATAGGGGTAAAGGTGTCGCCTACGAGACTGCCTGACAAGGAGAACAAAAATCCGTCCGACCCGCATCGCCGGGACGAGTTCATGACGTTGATCACCGAATGCCAGCCGCGCGTGATGGCTTGCATCTGTTCGATGATTCACAACATGACGGAGGCGGAGGAGGTTTACCAGCAGGCGTGTTTGGTGATGTGGCGCAAGTTTGACAGTTATCAACCGGGAACCCAATTCGCCAAGTGGGCTTGCAGCATCGCGTATTTGGAGGTGATTCGTCACCTGCGGAAGCGTCCGGTGTGCAAGTGTTTTGATAAGGAGTTTGTCGATCGTTTGGCCTCGCGGTCCGAGCAAGATCCGTCGGCCGGCGAGGACAATCGTCGCATCCAGACGTTGCGTTCGTGCATGGGTCGGCTCGCCTCCGGCGCCCGACGATTGCTCGAACTGCGATACTGGGAGCGAAAGATGGTGAAGGAGATTGCGGAAGAGCTTGGCCGAACGCCGCAAAGTGTTTGCAATTCGCTCGGACGGATTCGGGCCAAGTTGATGGAGTGCGTTGAACGAAGTCTTGTGATCGAGGATCGCCGATGAACCGCCATTCCAATCTCGCGCAGTTACGGTCGCTGTTCGACGCGGTCTGTGACGAAGTGGCCACGGACGAGCAATTGCAGCAGTTCGAAGATCTTGTCGACAGCGACGA
>JBDKTJ010000101.1:0-6755 GCA_039698075.1 Thermoguttaceae bacterium
TTTCTTGCGATTCCCGACGAATCTTTGCCGCCGGGTGCGTCGTCGCCTTTTGCGTCACGGAATACGTCGCTTTTTGCGTCGCTCTCTGGAAGTCAGATTCCGTTACCATGAGATAGTGTTTCATGGCAATCTTTGGTGTGTTGCCCAGCCATGCCGTGACGATATGCAACGGCCATTCCGCAGCCAGTTCCGTTTCCCTGGACGCCCGCAGGGCATGAAATAATCTGGGCCACCGAACCAGACCGGCTCTTTTAATGATCTTGGCAAACCGACTGCCAAGGCTGCAATTCACCCAGCCAGTCTTGCCGACCGCGAACCGACGGAACTTCTCGACACAATACACGTCGCCCTCTTGGGCTTGCTCAAAGGCTTCTTCGAGGATCGGCCGCAATTCGGGAAACATGGGAATGATCCGTTCGCCTTTGCCGTAGCGTTCGCCCTTGGGGCTTTGCACGACGATCTTGTTTTGGTCCCAAAGCACGTCTTGCCACCGCAGGCTACAGGCTTCACTTGGCACCCGAAAGCCGCCGAACCGCCCGAGGACGACAAACAGCCGCCAGTTTACGTCGGGGCAGGCATCCAAAAGTTTTTGCGTCATTTCGCGGGTCACAAAGAAAAACCTGTCCGCCCGAACCGTCGCCGGGGCCGACACGCCTTGAAATGGATTCACGCTGATATACTTCGCTCGCATTGCGGCCTTGAACATCATTCGGCAGACTTGCAGCCTTTTGGCAATTGTCGCCATTGCCAGGCCTTTTTTGATAAGGTGTTGCTTGAAGGCGTCGGCATCGGCCTCCATGATGGTCTGCAAAGCCTTGGACGCACCAAAGTATTCCAATAGATTGCTCTTGACGTGCCGCCAAGTGACTTTCGTATCAGGCCGAACGTCTTGGCGACCTTCAACGTACTCTTTCAAAAATGGACCCAATGTTTTTGTCGTCGTCTCGCGTTTCGGAATCAATTGGACCGCCGCCAGTTTATCAGCGAGATCGTCGCCGATGGACGCAACCCACTTGGCGGTATCGAGATCGATGGCCATGTTGGTTTGCTGGGCAACCAGAAGGTACTCGATTCGCGTTTTGATCGTTTCCGCCGTCTTGAGCGGGTAATCGCCAAGACGAATCGTTTTCCTTCGGCCGTCTATATCTGTGAATTGAATCCGCCGCGACCCCCTGCTGTCGGTATTCAACGATGCCATTTTTTGATTGTCCTTAGAAAAAGATACCCGGGCTATACGTCCATGGATCGAAAACACACGGCCGCCCGCCGGGGCGATCAGTTCCGAATTCGTTGTTTCAGTCCCATCATCGGTTTGGTTCTACGCCTCTTCAATGTATTGCATTGGCTTCCTGCCCCTCTGCGGACGAACGACGGTCCGTGGCACAACATCCTTGCTTCAACACTCGAACGCCCGTTGCTGACCGCTCTGTGTCGCTCACGCTGTTCTCAGCAACCCAAGCCTGCAGGGCGCTGACGGAATAGCGTTTCGATCGATTCATCCGTACGCAAGGAATTTCTCCCGTGTTGGTCAGGGTCCAGAGCGTTCGCTCCGACACGGCCAACACCTTCGCTGCTTCCCGCGACGTCAGCAGCAACGGATCAGTTACGCCTGCACCGTCGCACACTGGAACGCAACTCTGGCTATGCCCGATCCCATAATCCATCCTCATCTCGTTCATTCTTTGCTCCCAAAACCCCGGCCTTGTTTTCGTTCGTGCACCGCCGACGCAGCGGACGCGACAATCCCACAGCCATTCCGGGCTCAGAAGACACGGCCATGACAACCGCGTTTCGCCACTAGGCGAAGAAAGCATCCCTCAATCCAGGGGACACCCAGCGGGCGCTACAAAACACCCGCGAAATACCGCAACCACGAACTCGCCGGCAAGCCCTACGCTTACCAAGCGGGAATTTCGATCCACCATAGTGCCACCGCTGACAAGGTCAATAGCAAATATCCATGAGCTGTGCACACAATTTTTTCGACGGAGAATCGCCAAGCGATCTTCGCAGCATTCACCCAAAGTTTCGCCGCCGATTCTCGCCATTTTAGCATTTGCCCCCAACAGCCGACTAATCGTCAGCAGCGATCGCCGCAAACAAAACGGCTCGTAAATCCGCACCTGTTGCGACGTCCAGCAAACGTGCGGAACGCCATGCAAACGCACTTGCCCGGCTGGCGGAATTCAATACGAACGTATTCAATTGTACAGCATGTCGTTTTTGGGGGGACTGGCGAATGTCGGCAAGAATCGCAGACGTTGTGCTTGACCGTGATCGCAACATCATTATGTTTTTGGTTAGGTTCGCGAATCGTCGCACTTTGTTGCCCGATGGGTCGTGTCGGTGTTGGGTCTCGATGATTACGAACTGACTTGCGCCGTGATGATCTGTGGTCGTTGAGCCCACCGGGCTGAATTTTTGAATGCACGTTCTCTCCCTCTACTTAAGGACACCGTGATGGTCAGGAAAGTTGGCGGCACAAAAGAATGGGCAATTGCAAACGTCAACTGCATCACTGGCTGCTCAAACGGCTGCTTGTACTGCTATGGCAAGGCAATGGCCCGCCGTTTCGGGAGGATTTCATCGGACGCCGAGTGGGCGAAGCCTAAATTGAGACCGGAAGAGGTAAAACGGAAACGACATCGGAAGTCGGGCACCATCATGTTTCCGACCACCCACGACATCACTCCGGAGTTCCTCGAACCGTGCATGGCCGTGCTGAGGAATTTGCTGGAAGCGGGCAACAAGGTATTGGTGGTGAGCAAGCCGCGTCTCGTATGCGTTACGCGAATCTGCCACGATCTTGCCAAGCACAAGGACCAGATCCTGTTTCGGTTCACGATTGGTGCATTCGACAACACAATTCTCGCTTTTTGGGAACCCGGCGCACCGACATTTGAGGAGCGGTTTGCGTGTTTGAAACTTGCGTATCGCAAGGGTTTTGCGACAAGCGTCAGCGCCGAGCCCATGCTTGATGTGCCGAATGGGGTCGCCCTGTTTCGGAAGCTGTCGCCCTTCGTAACAGACTCGATCTGGTTGGGTAAGCTCAATCGGGCACGGGCTTGCATTGGGGAACGATCCCTGGAAGTGGAAGCGGCGATTCAGCGGATCGAGGCAAACCAAACCGACGAAAAAATCCGTGCGATTTATCAATCCTTGAAGGACGAGCCGCTCGTGCGATGGAAGGAGTCGGTCAAAAGCGTGATCGGACTGGAGATGGCTGACAAAGCGGGCATGGATGTATAACGCAATTCATACTTGGCGCGCTTTTTTCCCTTGCCTACCACATGGCTATTGACCGTTCACGACTCCACGCTACTTGAAGCGTCCGATACGCCAGAAAAATACCCGCGTGGACCAGCAAGTGCCGGCCCACGCGAGTTCGACGGCAAGAAGTCTACTGGCCGAGCATCCGTGGCAGCCGCAACCTGCATGCCCGTTTCAGCCACGTCAAGCGGAACATGCCTCGGCAATCGCGTTCCGGACGATATCTTTCACATCGTCCAGAAAACTGCCCTCAAGCATCCAAGCGAGGTAGTCTGGCGACTCGGCGGCCACTTCACGCAACAATCGTCCGGCGTGCCTGCCGAAATTGAAGACAATCGAATCGTTCTCGCGACGGAACTTGCCCATGATGTCGACGCCGGCGAATCGCTCGTGCAGATCGCGTACGTTACGTGGCAGATCTGGGTATTTTGCAAGTTGGGCATCGAGCACGAAGGCCGTCGCATCCACATCGCCATACGCACTGTGCGCATCTTCTTGCGGTTGGCCGCAATAGAATTGCATGGCATTCGCAAGATGCCGTGGCTCTTGCTTCTGAAAAATCTCAAACACGTCAATGATCGTTCGACCGGTCCATTGAAAGTCAAGCCAACAACGGCCAAACTCGCAGGCCAGCAACGGCAAATCAAACTTTTTTAGGTTGTAGCCAGCCAGATCCCCCTGGGACAGCATCTCAAACAGTGGCTCGGCAATTTCTTCAAACCGCGGACTGCCGGCGACGTCTTCGTCCCGAATTCCGTGGACCGCCGTTGCGGCAGGCGGGATCGGAATTCCCGGATTCAAATGCGAGCCCGTCATTCGCACGTCGCCATCAGGCTGCACACGCAATACGGCGAACTCAACGATGCGATCGTGTTCGGTGTCTAGACCGGTGGTTTCCAGGTCGATAATCGTCAGCGTGCGTTCAATTTTCAGATTTGTGAATCTTTCAAACATGAGGTTCTTTCGTATAGAAGGTTGAAACAGGGGATACGCTTGATGCACTTGCCGTGGCGTCAGGGACGACGCGGAGACTCGGCCGCCGCATGCGGCGTTTGACTGTCGGCCAGGAGCTGATCCGCGATCTGTTGCGCCACCCGTTGTAAGATCGCCGAAACGGTCGCGTGCAGCATTTCGGCCGTTGGAACGTCGCCGGCGGAGTGCGGCGATTGGGGTTGTTCTGGTGTGGTTTTCATCATGGGTTTTCCTCGGGGTGTTCAAGAAATAAAAAAACCCCGTGACGCGACGGGCGTCACGGGGTAAGCACTCGTCAAATTAAGTTAAACCGACCTGTGTGTCGGCAACGGCTCGAAATGGTAACGTGAATGGAGATGACGCCGTCGTTTGGTTTCGTCTTTCGGTGGTTCCAAAAGGCGAACATAGGGATCCGTCCGTCCCTCTTGCTGCATTCGCTGCCACAGTTTTTTGGCCCGTTGCACGGTGGCCTGCGCGATGCCTAATGCTGCACCAATATCCCGTTCCCGTAGCGTCGAATTCGCGGCCATCTCGACAACTTGAGCGAGATTGGCAACACGCTGCGCCGGATCAAAAAGATCCACCGTCAGATTTGGCGAGAGTACCTCCGACGGCACGCCAGCCCAATCGGACGACGCGGCCAGTAGGGCCGGCAGATACAGAGTAAACTCAGCCCGCAGCACAGAATGCCCGCCATCGCATGCCCGAACAGGAAAAACCTCCAACCGTGGAATGAGCCGGTTCATCCAGCGTCCGAATTCGGGCGTGTCCTGCGGCATTTTCGGAAAGATCTCGGCCGCCTTGTTTCGGATTTCATCCACCGATGGCAGCGTGGGCGTACGGCGGACGCTCCTGTTGAGTCGCTCGCGCTGCAATTTAACCTCGTCTATCTCCTGTTCGATATCACGGAGCTCCGCAAGGAGACTGGCCATTTGACCGCCTACCCGGATGGCTGCCATAATATTCTCGTGTGCCCGCTCCAGGCTGACCATTTTCTGATCGAGCGCCTGTCGGTCGGCGTCAAAAGACGAGTTACGGCGGTCAAATTGCGAACGAAGTTCATTTAAGAATATTTCATCGAGGTCCGGCAGTTGCTGGATGTGATTCCATACGGCCGCGCCAATTCGTTTGGCCACCATTGGGCCGCTTATTGACACGCTGTTCCAGCAGGTGTAGTCGCGGGCGCCGGAACAAATCAGATGATCGTTTCGCCCGTGAGCACCGTAATACAGTACACAACCGCAGACACCGCAGTGCATGCTCTGGCCGGGCCAAATCGTCCGCTTTCGCGGCACACCGTTGCGCGAATCGAGGGCCCGCTTGCGACCGCGAGTGTATTTTTCATTACGCTCATGTAATAGACGACGAACCCGATCGTAGCGCGTCGGATCGATGAAAGCCAAATGCGGGCATTCCCGCTCCAACAGATCTTCGGGCGGCGCTTTGACCGATTTTCGTTTGCCAGAACTATTAATCCGTTTCGACACTCGTTTATTCCGAACCCGCAACCCCTTGAGGATGGGGTTACGCGTGACTTGGCCAACCATCTGACAATTCCACTTCGGGTTGCGACAGTAGCGACCAACTGGAATGTGATTGTCATTCAACCAATCGGCGATGTTGGAAAAGGTCTCACCATTCTCAAGTCGTCGAAACCACTCATCGTAGATCGACTCAGCCGCCGGATCTTTTTGTAAGTTGGCCTCCGTTGGATTTTTGACCGGCCGCAAAATGTAGCCGAAGATTGGCCGAGCGATGATGCCGCCCTGGGTGAACCGATTCCGCAACGTCCTCTTGATGCGACGTGACGTATCCGCGTTGTACATTTCATGCCGCATCGACGTGAATATGGCGTTCATGTGCCAGTCGTGCAATGTGTCAATATTGTCGTTGATGGCAATGAGCCTCGTTTGCGAATCCTCACATAATTCGCAAAAGCTGAAGGCCTGCACCCGACGCTCATGACGCCCCAAATCCTCCATGATCACGAGGTCATACCGATTCGTCGTAACGAGGTCTTCAGCATCGGTCACCTCTTGGCGGTCTACCTGCTCGCCGCTTCCCTGGCCGGCAATGATATGCCATTCTACTAGCCCGTCATAATGATCGGTTACCCATTGCCTCAGAAGCGATTCCTGATCGCCGAGGCTTTTTTCGTCCTGCGTCTCCCGACTGATTCGGGCGATTCCGATGACCCGTAACACTTTGTCGTCGCGAGGCTTCAGTGGCGGATCCAGAAAATGGCGACTCATCTTGTTCTCCAAAAAAGAAAAAATGCTGTATCTTCAAGAATCCGGACGACCGTCTGGTTCTTATTTTGTATTTGAGCGAGAGCCCGGGAGGGTCGTCAAAAATGCCGCTGCGTACGTCTTCGCGACCTAGACCCAAGGGTGCAGTAAAGTCCTATGGCGCGACTGCGAAGAATAGGTTAAATTGGTAATTTCTTGATTAAAACCAGTATCAGGATGTTGCCATGAGTGCCCGTGATATTCACATTGCAGATCCGGTAGAAG
>JBDKTJ010000102.1:0-2570 GCA_039698075.1 Thermoguttaceae bacterium
GGACATGGACAAGCTCGTCTCGCTCTGCAAACGCCGCGGATTTCTCTTTCAATCGAGCGAAATCTACGGCGGCCTCAACGGCTTTTGGGACTACGGTCCTCTGGGCGTTGAGCTGAAGCGGAACATCAAGGAAGCGTGGTGGCAGGACATGGTCCGCGGCCACGACGAGCTCTCCACGCCCGCCGGCGCCCCCGAGGCCTACGAAATGACCGGCCTCGATTGCACGATCATCATGCACCCGCAGGTCTGGAAGTGTTCGGGCCACTAGCCCAAGTTGATCAGTTGACGGGCCGAGGAAAAATTCTTGGAATTTTGTCGGCCTGAAATGGGGTCCCACGACGGCTGCATCTTCTCTGGTTTCACGACAAGCAATCGATTCAGGCGGCTGCGGCTGGCTTGAGAGTTGCGAATCGCGTTGTAGTGGAAACATCTGCGTTTGACGCGACGTTTTTATTGTCGATAATTCGGGCATGTTCATCAGGCCATGCTACCGAAAGGTCAAGCGAAAACGCCAAGCATACTGGGCTTTGGTGGAGTCGTATCGAACCGAGCGCGGGCCGCGTCAGCGAACGGTCGCATGGCTGGGCAAACTCAAGGACTCCGAACGCGCCGGCGTCAAGCAAGCGGCGGAAGGCGGGAGGAAGTCGCCCTACGCGCAACTCCAACTCTTCGATCACGAAGACAATCCCGAGCCGAAGTGGGTAGAGGTCGACACGGCGAGAGTGCGAGTGGAGAATCAACTCGACTTCGGCGGGGCCTGGCTGGCGTTGGAGTTGATGCGCCGACTACGACTGGATGAACTTTTCGAGCGGCTCCTGCCGCGTGGCAAGGAAGACATCCCCTGGGCAAAAATCGCGGCGATTCTGGTGACCTGCCGCCTTTGCCGCCCGTCGAGCGAACTGCATATCGCCGAGCACTATTATCAGAGTACGGCGTTGCCCGATCTGCTGGGGGTGCCATCGAGCAAAATCAATCATCCGCGGTTGTATCGCGCGTTGGATCAACTGCTTCCGCACAAAGAGGCATTGGAGGCGCACCTGAAAGACAGCCTTGGCTCGCTCTTTGAGTTGGATTACGATCTGCTGCTGTACGACGTGACGAGCACCTATTTTGAAGGGCTTTGCGAGGGCAATCCGCAAGCCCAGCGCGGCTACTCCCGCGACAAACGATCCGATTGCAAGCAGGTCTGCATCGGGCTGGTCGTGACCCGAGAGGGGATCCCGCTGGGCTACGAAGTCTTCGCCGGCAACCGCAACGACGTGACGACGTGGCGGGAGATCGTCACCACGATGGAAAGGCGTTACGGCCGAGCCAATCGCATCTGGTGCGGCGACCGCGGCATGATGAGCAAGGCGAACCTGGAGTTCATGGAGTCGGGCAATCGGCGTTACATCATGGGCGCATCGAAGGGGACGCTCAAAAAGTTCGAGCAGCAGTTGCTCGGCGAAGACTGGCGGACGATCCGCGAAGGTCTGGAAGTGAAAATGTGTCCTTCGCCCGATGGCGGTCGGGAAACGTACATCTTGTGTCGCAGCCGCGATCGACGGGAGAAGGAAAAGGCGATGCACGAGCGTTTCGAGCGCCGGATCGACGCGGCGCTGGAAAAGGTCCGTGCGAGCTGCAAAAAGCGTAAGTGGAAAAAGGAAGTGATTGACCGTCGGATCGGCCAGATCATGGCGAAGAACTCACGGGCCGCCGGCCTTTACGAGGTGGCCGTCGAAGAAGTCGACGGCCGCGCGGTTGTCGACTGGCGGAAGAACGAGGCGTGGCGTCAGTGGGCGACGCTCAACGAGGGTTGCTACCTTCTCCGCACGAATGTTACGGACTGGTTGGCCGAGGATCTTTGGCAGGCGTACATCCAGTTGACTGACGCGGAGGCGGCGTTCCGGATCCACAAGAGCGACCTGCGAATTCGCCCGGTCTGGCACCAGACCGAGGAGCGGGTCCAGGCTCATATTCTAGTCTGTTTCTTGGCGTACGTGCTTTGGAAAACGCTGCATCAGATGACCAGGGCCGCTGGGTTGGGCGACGAGCCGCGTCGGATATTCGAGGAATTGGGTAAGATACGCCTGGTAGATGTCGTCTTACCCACCCGGCACAAGAATATTGAAATCCGCCGTCGCTGCGTCACTCGCCCTACGGACCACCAAGCCATCCTACTGGACCGCCTCGGGCTACGTTTGCCCCGTCAACTGAAAGTTGAACCACCGATGTAGTGGAAAAATTTAGCCCTCGGCTCCACAAAAATAGGGATTTCGTTGCTGCAACTGATCAACTTGGGCTAAAAACGGGTTAAAAAGTGCAAGGAATTGGCCTTGGTCAATAGGACGATTTCTGTTCTGCCACGGTTTTTGTGAGCATCAAGGTGTGGTTCATGAAAGCCGTTACGGATGACAATGCGTATTTGAGTCCTGCTTACAAGTTGCTTGCGTTCTTCGAGAAAAGTCGAGGTCGGTGGAAGACCAAGGCCCTGGATCGCAAGCAACAAATCCGGCGATTGGAAAAGCGAATTGCCGAACTGGAGGCCAGTCGGCACAAATGGAAAGAGAAAGCCCAGACGCAGCGTACCA
>JBDKTJ010000103.1:0-9078 GCA_039698075.1 Thermoguttaceae bacterium
CACGACCGGTTTGAACCCGTCGTACGCGCCCGGTGAAAAGGCCAGGGTGACGGTGTCGGTGACGAACGAACTCGGCAAACCGACCGCCGCGGCGCTTGGCATTACGGTCGGCGAGCGTCGAACCGCGACTGCCGCGAGCTATTTTTTGCTGACCGATGAACTGGACCGTCCCAGGCCGTTGCACGATGCGGAGTTTTTCCTGTCCGACGGGAAAAAAGGCGAGGTGTCGGCGTCTGCGGCGTTGGACCTGGTGTTGGGCGTGCAGCCGGCGTTGGCCGCGTCGTGTCGTCCGCCGCGGATATTTGACAATTTGACCCAAATCCGCGCGAATTACCAAAAAAGTCTGGCGGACTATCAAGCCGACCGCACTCGGGCGTTGAACACTTTGACGATCGTCAGTTTGTTGGGCGGGCTGGGGCTGATGCTTTTGGTGGCCATGTTGGGCCTGATGCAAATCGTCTCCGGCCTGTCGCTTTGGGTGGCCGCGATCGGCGCCACCACGTGCTGCCTGATTATCGGCGCGATCTTGACCGACCCCGTTCAGCAAGGCGCCTGGCTCGACACCGTTGTGGCGTTCGCGTCGAATCCGGCGGGCGTCGAAAAGCCCTCGGCGTCGGAGCCGGTCGCCAGGCAGGAATCGTTTTTTGCGGAAACGTCGGACCTGCGAAATCGTTCCGGTGAAACGCCGTGTTGGAATCCGTTGTTGATCGTGGGCGCGGACGGCAAGGCGTCGTTCGACATCCCGTGGCCGGAAACCGCCGCGACGTTTTTTGCGACGATCGACGCCCACGGCGACGGACGGCTCGGGTCGGCTCAAGCGGAGATCGTCGTCGGGAAGAAAAAACCTTAGTGGCCAGTGATCCGTGAATGGCGGTTTTGTTTCGTCCGTCCTCCACGTTACCCCCTTATTCTTATGCACGCAGAAATTATTTCGATCGGCGACGAGATCACCAGTGGGCAGTTGCTCGACACGAACGCTCAGTGGCTCAGCCAACGCTTGGAGGAGCTGGGCGTTCGGACGCTTTTTCATGGCACGGTCGGCGACGAGTTGACGCCGAACATCGAACAGTTTCGGCTTGCCATCGAGCGGTCGGACGTGGTCGTGGCCACCGGCGGGCTTGGACCGACGGCTGACGATCTGACGCGCGAGGCGTTGGCCCGGGCCGTCGATCGTCCGTTGCAACGGGATGCGAACGCCCTAAACTACATTCGTGCGATGTTCGCGCGGCGGAACCGCCCAATGTCGCCGCAAAACGAGTTGCAAGCGATGTTTCCGGTGGGCAGCCGGGCGATCCACAATCCGAACGGCACCGCGCCGGGCATTGACTTGGAAGTGGCGCGCGCGGGCCGGTCGCCTTGTTTGATTATTTGTCTGCCAGGCGTGCCGGCCGAAATGGTCGAGATGTGGAACGATTCGGTCGGCGCGCGGATTCGCGATTTCGTGGGCGGCGGTCGAACGGTGATTCGTCGTCGGCGCATCCATTGCTTCGGCGCCGGCGAGAGCCAGATCGAATCGATGCTGCCCGACCTGATTCGACGCGGTCGACAACCGACGGTGGGCATCACGGCCAGCCGGGCGACGATCACGTTGCGCATCGCGGCCGAGGGCAGGTCCGAGGAAGAATGTCTCGCGGCCATCGAGCCCACCGCCGCCACGATCCGACAGTGTTTGGGCTCGCTGGTGTTCGGCGAGGAGGACGACGAGTTGCAGCACGCGGTGGTTCGGCTGCTGCGGGAGCGTCAAAAAACGTTGGCGACCGTCGAGTGCGCGACGACCGGCTTGGCGGCCCAGTGGCTGGCGTCGGTCGACGGCGCGGACGACGTGTTTCGGGGCGGCGTGGTGCTAACGAGAACCGAGGGATTGGCCGAGTCGCTGGCCGCGGAGTATCGCGAACGGTTCGACGCCGACTTCGGACTGGCGGTCGGCCCGGTGGTGTGCGACGCCAACCAGGGCAACGCGTCGGCCGTCCTTGCATTGGCCGCGTCGGAGGACATGCGGCGTGGAGAGATTGCGCTCAATCTGCATCCGGCGCTGTCCAAGATTTATCTAGCGAAGCACGCGCTCAACCTCGTGCGATTGGCGCTGTTGGCGTAGCGTCACAGGATGAACTTGCTCAGGTCCTCGTCCTGGGTCAATTCGGCGAGGCGTTGATTCACGTAGGCGGCGTTGATCGACACGCGGCCGCGGCGGATTTCGGGGGCCTCGAAACTCAACTCCTCGAGCAGCCGCTCCATGATCGTGTATAGACGCCGGGCGCCGATGTTTTGCGTCGTTTGATTCACTTGAAACGCGAATTCGGCCAGCGCGTTGATCGCGTCCGGCTCGAACGCCAACTCGACGCCTTCGGTGGCCAGCAGCGCCTCGTATTGCTTCGTCAGCGAACCCTTCGGCTCGGTCAGAATTCGCACAAAATCTTCCTTGGTCAACGCCTGCAACTCGACGCGGATCGGAAAACGGCCTTGCAACTCGGGCATCAAATCGCTCGGCTTGGCCCGATGAAACGCGCCGGCCGCGATGAACAGGATGTGATCGGTTCGGACGTAGCCATAGCGGGTTTGGACTGTCGTGCCTTCGACGATCGGCAGCAGGTCGCGCTGGACGCCCTGACGCGAAACGTCGGCCCCGTGCGATTGCTCGCCGGCCACGACCTTGTCGATCTCGTCGACGAAGATGATGCCGAGGTTTTCGGCCAGTTCGATGGCGGCCGCGTTGACCTTGTCCTGATTGATCAGCCCGTCGCATTCCTGATCGAACAGCACGGTTCGGGCCTGCGCGACGGTCATCTCGCGCCGCACGGTTTTTTTGGGCAGGATTTTTTCGAACATCCCTTGCAGGTCGAAGTCCATCTGCTCGGCGCCCATGCCGGTCAACATCATCGGGACGGGCCGCTGCTCCAGTTGCAGCTCGACCCGGCGTTCGTCCATCTCGCCCGAAACCAGCATGGCCCGCATCTTCTCGCGGGTTCGTTCGTAACGGTCCGGCGCATTGGGGCTTTCGGGGGCGGCGTCGAACGAGGGCGGGGCGGGCGCCAGCAGGTCGAGCAACCGTTGTTCGACGCGGCGACGCGCCTCGGGCTCGACGTTTTTACGCTCTTCGGCGCGGACCAGTCCGATGGCATATTCGACCAGCTCACGAATCATGCTTTCGACGTCGCGGCCGTAATAACCGACCTCGGTGTACTTGGTGGCCTCGACTTTGATGAACGGGGCGCCGGTCAGTTTGGCGAGCCGCCGGGCGATCTCGGTCTTGCCGACGCCGGTCGGTCCGATCATCATGATGTTCTTCGGCGCCACCTCCTGACGTATGTCGCCTTCGAGCTGTTGGCGGCGCCAGCGATTTCGAATTGCAATGGCCACGGCCCGCTTCGCCGCGTCTTGCCCGACGATGTGCCGTTCCAGCTCTTCCACGATTTGCCGAGGGGTCAGGTCTCGCAATTCATCTCCTCCACCACGATGTTGTCGTTCGTGTAAATGTCGATGTCGGCGGCGATTTTCATGGCGGCGCGGACAATTTCAACGGCCGAGAGACTGCTGTGGGCCATCAGCGCCCGGGCCGCAGCCACCGCATAGTTGCCGCCCGAGCCGATCCCCAACACGCCGTCGCTGGGCTGCACGACGTCGCCGTTGCCCGTGATCAACAACGTGTGCTGCGAGTCGACGACGGTCAACATCGCCTCGAGCCGTCGCAACACCCGATCGGTCCGCCATTCCTTGGCCAATTCGGTGGCGGCCCTCGGCACGTTCGACGGATAGTCTTTCAGCTTGGCCTCAAAACGTTCCAACAACGCAAAGGCGTCGGCCGTCGAACCGGCGAATCCGGTCATCACGCGGCCGTCCATCAGCCGGCGGATTTTGTTGACGTCGGCCTTCATGATCGTGTTGTTGACGGTCACTTGGCCGTCGCCGCCCATGGCCACCACGCCGCGATGGCGGACGGTCAAAATAGTCGTGGAATGGGTTTTGATTTTCATCGGTCGCCCCCTCTCGAAAGGTCGTCAATGGATCGACCACCAGTATGGCGGAAACTGGTCGACAAGACCAGGGGGGGGGTGCAGGATCGATGGACCGACGGAACTATTTCACTCGGGCTCCACGGTCGCGGCACACAGCAACGCCTTGCCGTGGATCGGGATCAACGTCAACTTGGGCTGCTCGCCGCGTTTGTGTTCAAACTCCATCACGACCTCGGCGATTCGGCCGGCGGCGCCGGCGATTTTGAACAGGTCCACGGTTTTTTCGGCGATCGTCGAGGTTTTTTGGTTGTTTGCGTCGGTCGTCGTGAGTCTCACCGTGAAAACGCGCTGGCCTGAGGCTGTGGAACGCGGGTCGGCCGCCAACAGTCGGACACGATATTTGCCAGGCCGAAGCGATCGCGGCGACTTGCGCATGTCATGCAGAAACGGCGCCAACTCCAGCGTCACCGGTTGAGCCGATTCAATTCCTGATTGGCACAATTCCGCCCGATTGGCCGAGCCTTCCGGTTTGGTGTCGTTGGGCCAAACGAACGCTTCGACGCCGAGTTCCCGAGCGCCGCAGACGCGCCACAGATGGCGTTGGGCATCGGCAAAGAACGTCAAACCGCCCGGCCGCTCCGCCAACGGGTTGTGCAGGGTCGGACCGAACTTCAGTCGCACGGGCTCCAACGCGAACGCTTGACGCAGACTGATTTGGTAGGGGAGCCACCGGAGATTGATCGAGAAGATTCCCGCCGTTTCGCCGGCGTTGCCGCCGCCGCGACGACACGCGTTGGCATACCGTTGCACGATCGCTTCGGGTCGGCATTCGGCCACGGCCTGGCGCAGACTGTCAAAATCGCCCTTGGCCACGGCGTTGCAACCCTGTTGGTAGAGGCACTCCGCCCGATAAAACTCGGCGACGAACTCCTCGATGTCGCGATAGTATGCGAGGCGTTCCCGTGCGGCATTGTCGAGTGGTGCGGGGTCGATGCGATCCAACATGGTCAGCCGTCGCCGACAGCCGTCCGCGACTTGCTCGGCCATTTTCGGGGTGACGGGCCGATCCATGAAAAGATCTCCCGTCTCGCGGCTGAACGTCGGCGATTCGGCAAGCCAGGCCGACAGATATTCGGCGCCGGTTTTGCACGCCGTCGGCCCAAACGAGCGATCGGCCATTTTCTCGCACGTCGCGCGCAGATCCTGGTTCGCCGTGTCCGACCACACCTGTTCGGAAAGATTTTTGAAATAGAGATCGAGCGGTCTGGTCGCCCAATGGATGATGCCGAAGGAATTCAGGCCCGACCGGGCCAGTTTCGTCTGGAAGTCGTCGTAGGGTTTTTCGCTTCGACCGCGAAAAGCGCCGTCGTCATGCTGCGCCCAGACGATCGGCACGATGGAGCGACGCTCGGCCAGCTTGCGCGTCGCTTGGCGGCGGTCGGGCGTGTCGAGTTCCGATCGTCCCTCAAGCACCGCATAGTCGAGCGGCACAAACGTGACCGTCCTCGGCAGGCAACGGTCGGCCGTCGGCATCCAGTCGAACAACCAGCCTCCCACCATCAGTCGCACATCCTTGCGGTCCAATTCGCGCAGCGTCCGCTGATATGCGGCAACCACCTTGCTCAACGCGAACCACGAGGCCGCGGACGGGACCTGGGTGCGAATGGAGGTTGCCTCCGTGGACTGTTGGGCCAACGTCGGGTCCTTGGCCATCAGCGTTTGCAACTCGGCCTGCCAGGAAGCCGGCAATTCGTCCGGCACAAGCGTCGTCCAAGGCGTTCTGCAAAGGCGAACCCAGATGGCCAGCCGATCGATTTGCGGATAGAGCTTGAACAACGATTCCGCTTGGGCTTTGTAATACGAATAACCTTCCGGCGTGTCGGGGTTGGCAAGCCAGAACTTGCCAGTCTTGAACCGGGCGCGTTCCGGCAGGGTCATAATCAGTTTTTGTGGATTGCTCGAAATGGTGTCCACGTCCAAGGCAAAACAAACGTGCATTCCGCGATCGGCCGCCGTCGCAAAGACTCGTTTCATCAAGTCCTGGGCCGCCGCAGTTTGCCGATCCTCCGGCGCCAATGCCACGTCGGTCCCATACACGGGATCCGTGAACGCCGAGCCGCCGACCAGCCGCCGCACATCGTTGATGTGCTCGTTCGACCAGTCGCGGCCCCGGGCGGTCGAACTTACGTGGGTCACCGGCTTGTCGCAACCGCCAAACTGAAACGTGAACATTGGATTGGTGCCGTAGGCGTGAACCATGATGGTGTTGAACCGCATTTTGTGCAATTGTTCAATCCACTTTTTCCAATCGGCGAAATTCCAACCGGTGCAGCCGGTCATAAAGTTGTGCCACTCGAATACGATGCGGTCGGCGGCCAACGGCTTGTCGGTGAATTGCCAGCCGTCGAAAGAAAAAGACTGCCGCCGAGGCTGCGGCAAGGCGTCGTAGGACAGATAGAATCCGCAACCGAGGCGTTCCAACACCGCATAGACGCCATAGGCGCATCCGCGAGGATCGGCTCCGGCGATCACCGCCACGTCGCGCGACGGTTCATGCTGGACGGCAACCGCGAAACTCTCCGGCTCCGCAATGTGAGCCTGGGATACGTAACGGTTCAGTTCCGGAAGACTCTTTGGCGACCCCAGCAGGATGCAACGCCCGGAATCGGGAATTTTCGAGCCGACTTCAAACACCTCGTCGGGATACAGTTTTTGCAGGAACGCGGCGAGATCGCCGGCCGCCAACGTCTCGACCGAGGGCGCGCTGCGGCCGACGACGATCGTGATCGGGCGTCGCGGTTGTCCCTCGGCGGCCGTGGATTGATGGTATGGCGTTGACAGACAGACCATTGCAGCCGCGGCGAGACACGCCGTCTGGATGATTCGAGACGCCATGAGAGCGTTTTCCTTGTTGGGTGGCATTTTCAGAAATCGGATCACGGAAGGACGCCAAGAGAAAATTGTCGCCGCTTCTTGCGTTGCGATGCACCGCCGTATAGCATTATGGAATAGGCGGGGGGTACGCACAAGTCACGGTTGTGCGTAAATCATAGACCATTTTGCGAACCACGCGGAAGGAAACGTGCATGAAGGCGTGCGAGGTGGCGCTGGCGTTTCCGGTTTCCGTGCCGTGGATGGCCCACTGCGTCCAAGGAATCACGGAATACGCCCGGCAACAAGGAACGTGGCGACTGACGACAAGCCCTCCGACGCTCGCCGGAGTCGAGGAGCAGGGCTTGACGCCTGCCATGCTTGGCAATTGGACCGGCGATGGCGTCATTGCGGTCATCAACGATCCGGTGGCCGCCAGGGCGGCGCGACGCCTGTCGATTCCCGTCGTCAATCTTGCCGGCGTGCTGCGGAAGTGCTGTTTGCCCCGCGTGATGGTCGATCAAGCCGCACTGGGGCGGATGGCGGCCGACCATCTGTTGGAATGTCGGCTGCGACGGCTCGCCTATTGCGGGCTGCGGGGACCTTGGTATTCGCACGTTCGCCAACAGGCCTTTGTCGCACGAGCGGCCGAGGCCGGCGCGGTTTGCAGCGTATGTGAAATGCCGCGGCTCAGCGTTCGCCGCTCGTGGCGTCAACGGACCGATCTCCTAAGGTCCTGGCTTCGACGTCTCGTGACGCCCGTCGGCATCCTGGCGGTTCACGACTATCGAGCCCGCATCGTGTTGGACGAATGCAAGCGATTGGGAATGGCCGTGCCCGAGGACGTGGCCATCTTGGGCGTCGACAACGATTTGACGGTCTGCGAGACGTGCGAGCCGACCCTTAGCAGCGTATGTCGCAGTTCCTGGGCGGTGGGCTATCGGGCCGCTGCGTTGTTGGACGCTCTGATGGCCGGCAAACCGCCTCCCGACGGCGATATTCTCGTTCCTCCCAGCGGGATCGCCGTTCGAAAGTCCACCGACACGGTGACCGCCGAGGATCCTTGCGTGCGCGAGGCCATCCACTTCATGCAGAGCAGATTGGGCGAGGCATTCCGAATCGAGCAGGTTTCGGATCATATCGCGGTGTCGCGACGGCTTTTGGAGAAGCGATTCCGCCAAGATCTCGATTGTTCCCCGCATGAATTTCTGCAACGCATGCGCATTCGACAAGCCAGACACCTATTGGACTCGCCGACCAAAAAGAAGCTCAGCGTCGTCGCAGCGGCATGTGGCTTTTTGGATGCCCGACGATTTTGCCTCGCATTCAAAAGGGAAATGAAGATGACGCCGTCCGAGTATCGCCGTCAACGATGTCCGTCGGACGGGCGGAGCCACTGGGATGCGTCCACGAAAAGGAGGCTGGGAAACGAGGACATCCCACGCCTGTTCGGCGCGGAATTGGGACCCTAATTTTGCCATTGCCGCAAGAATCGCGATCTCATGGCGACGGATGCCGACTTTCCCCTCCTTTGTGGCCAGCAGCAGAAAAGCCTCGGCCCAGACGCGCACGGCCAGACCGAGGCTCTTGATGGCGATTGCGCGGCGTTACTTCCTATCCTTTTCGGCAGGCTTTTCTTCTTCGACGCCGTTCTTATGCTCCATAACTTCCATGGCCTTCATCAATGGGCACATCATGGCCGGTCCCTTTTGGTGGTCGGTCATCTTATAGCCCATCTTCTGCATCATGTCGCGATGCATTTTCATCATCGAGCATGCTGTCTTTGCCATCGGTTCGAGCTGCTTCTTCTGCTCGTCAGTTAGCACCTTGCCGGCATCCTCGCGAGCCTGTGCAACGATCTTCTTAAGCTGCTCTATTTGGTCCGGCGTCAGCTTCAAATGCTCCTTCAAGGCCAGCAACGCTGCAGGATCATCGGCCTTCACTTCCATGCACATCATCATGCAGCAGCCCATCATGGTTGCAGGAGACGTCTTCATCTTGTCCATCATTTCCTTCATCTTCGCCATGTGCTCCGTCATTTCCGGAGTCGTGGGCATCTCGGCCTCTTTCATGGCTGAAGGCGTCTCCGGAGCGACCTGTCCCGAAACACGTTCCGTCGCGGCCGACAGGAAAATCGCCAACGTGGCGACGAGACTTCCAACAGCGGCCAAAGCAAATTTGACTTTCATCATCACATTTCTCCAGGAACGAACTTCGCCGCCCGTAGCAGAGTCGCCAAGACACCGCACGAAAC
>JBDKTJ010000104.1:0-56549 GCA_039698075.1 Thermoguttaceae bacterium
AGCAGACTTCCTTGGACTTGGTCTCCCACACCGGCTTGCACACCGTGTAGCAGATCTCCTTCGTCCGAGTCTCCCACACCGGCTTGCACACCGTGTAGGTGCATTCCCGATAGCAGGTCTCGGGCACATACTTCACGCAGTTGATCACTTTCTGTTCGCAAACCCGCTCGTAGCAGGTCTTGTAACAGGTGTACTCCCGCTTCTCGTACACGACCTCTTTGCAGGTCTTCATGACCGTGTAGCACTGCTGCTTGCACTCTGCGTAATCGGCCGTCGTGCAGCAAGCTCGCTTGCAGCATCGGAACCGTGCAGCGCCGCAGTAGCACGCATCCGCTGTGCTTACCGCGAGGGCCAGCAGCGCCACCGCCAACAGCGGCACTCCTAAGAACCTCTTCATTGCATGCCTCCTTCAAGCATCACGAAACCGGATTGGGCTGGTCTATCGGCGGAATCCGCCTTTACTATTTATTCGGCCTACCCATACAACGCACATTAGCGTAATTACCAACAAGACCCCGTTTACCTGCCCGATAACCCATACGCACACACCGTAGCCTTCGCTTTTGTACGCCGTATCATGGTCGCTATCGTCCGTTTAGGCAGTTTGCTTGAGTCGGGATGAAAAAAAAGTCTGGGACCTTTGTATTTACTGAGAAGACATAGCAAACTTTGCCAATTCCCATCCAAGCGACGGGGGGCGAAACCAGCCACCTCTTCCCGCCCGGAGATCGCGTTAGCGTGAACGACTAGAGCAGAAGACGCGAGCCACGACCGATCCGGTTGTAACGATTTTGGCGATGTTTGGCCCCGCCACGGCCCGACATGGCCAAACGACTCTGCTCTTTGCGAAGAAAGATCAGAAACAGGCGTCTTATTTCCTTGACGTCTGCGAAACTGCGACCTACGAATGAGATAATGACACCCGTTTTGCGGTCGCCCCGCAATTTTCTGATCACCCCCCTAAGTTTTTTCGAAGGAGTTGCAAGTCATGCGTAGGGCCAGTCGTCGCGATGCGTTCACGTTGATCGAAGTGTTGATCGTCATCATCATCATGGCCGTGTTGGCCGCGACGATCATTCCGCAGTTCTCGTCGTCGACCAACGACGCGAAACTCAGCTCGTTGAAGTTCAATCTGCACACGATCCGCTCGCAGATCGAAATGTACAAAGTCCATCACAACAGCACGGTCCCCGCATTGGCCAATTTCACTGAAAAAATGACCAAGGCGACCAACGTCAGCGGTGACACCGGAGCCTCGGGCACCAGCTATCCTTACGGCCCGTACTTCCAAGGCGAAGTGCCCGTCAACCCGTTCAACAGCCTCAACACGTTGTCCACCACCTCGGCGACGACCGAGACGGAAGCCAAGTCCGCCGCGGACGACACCTCCTCGGGCTGGCTGTACAACCCGTCGACCGGCGATTTCTTCCCGAACTGGAAAGACTACTACACCTCCACCGGCACCACGTCGGGCTGATCGGCGGGAACCCGGGGCGACTCGTTCGTTTTGCTAGCCAACTCAACCGCGGACCATTGCATCCCAGACGGGCGGCAGTGGTCCGTGGGCGTTTCTTGGCCCAAAGGATCGTCTGCGGAACGGTTTCCGGCGTTTTCTTGCCTTGCGAAACCCGATGCCCTGCATTATTCTATTCCAATTCTTTCACCATCTGTTGTTAGCCGCTTTCGAAAAAAGACCTTGTGTGCGACAGCCCTCTCGAGGGGGTTTTCATGACCTCGACTCTGAAGCGTTTTCCGCATTCAGGGCGTTCACCTCTCTCGCCACGCTGATCTTGCCAGGCGTTCCCGGAGATGACGTTTTTTCCAAGATGAGAGTCTGCGAATGTACTGGATCAGCAAAAGCATTCACCTCTTAAGTCGATGGCGGCGTCGCGGACTGGTGTTGCTGGCCGTTTTGGGGCCCGGCATCATCACGATGGTGGCCGACAACGACGCGGGCGGAATCTCCACCTACGCCCAGACCGGCGCCCGAACCGGCTTCAATTTGCTTTGGATATTGGTCCTTCTCGTCCCGATGGCCTATTACGTCCAAGAAATGACCGTCCGCTTGGGCGCGGTCACCAAACGCGGCCATGCCGAGGCCATCTTCGACGCCTTCGGACCTTTCTGGGGCTGGTTTTCTCTGTTCGATCTGGCGTTGATCAACTGGCTCACACTGGTCACCGAGTACATCGGCATGACCCAGGCCATGCGAATCTTCGGCATCCCCGAATGGATCACCTTCCTCGGCGTGACGCTGCTGATGTTCGGCATCGTCATGTCCGGCCGATATTGGACCTTCGAGAAGCTGACGTTGTTGTTTTGCTTGTTCAATTTGGTCTACATTCCGGCCGCGATTTGGGCGATGCAGACCGGCAACGTCGCCGACGGTTGGACGGCCGTGGCCCGCGGTTTCTATCATCCGCAGTTTCACTTCACCTCGACCTTTACGCCGGCCATGCTGCTCACGTTGTTGATGGCCAACGTCGGCACCACGATCACCCCCTGGCAGATCTTTTTCCAACAAAGCGCCGTGGTCGACAAAGGCATGGACGTGCGCGACATGAAGTTCGGCAAGATCGACACGCTGTTCGGTTCCTTCCTGACCTGTCTGGTCGCGGCGTTCATCATCATCACCACGGCCAGCGTGTTTCATTATCATCCGGGCGGAACGATTCTGGTCGAGTCGGCGGCCCAAACCGCCCAGCAAATGCCTTCGGTCATGCCGGCGCACCATTGGGGACAATGGGCCAAGCTGTTGTTCGCCGTCGGGCTGTTCGACGCCGGTCTGCTCGGCGCCCTGTGCATTTCGCTTTCCACAAGTTGGGCCATCGGCGAGGTGTTCGGCTGGGCCCATTCGCTCAACAAAAGCGTTCGCGAAGCCCCGTGGTTTTACGTCGTTTACCTGTTCATGTTGCTCTCCGCCGGCGTGGTCTGTCTGATCGCCAGCGAGCCGGTCGAAAACATGATCACGATTTTCGTCCAGATCGTCGCGGTCACGTTGCTGCCGGCGGCCCTGGTGTTTCTCATCCTCCTGCTGAACGACAAGCCGCTGATGGGCCAATACGCCAACACGCGGTGGCAAAACTTCGTCAACTGGACGATCGTCATCTTTGTGATCGTCATCTCCACGTTTTTCGGCATTTCGGTCCTGTTCGCGGATTAATCGAAAGGAGAAGCCTGTCATGACGACGGCCAACGCCCCAAAGCACTCCGACGCGGCAAAGGACTATCGGTTCCATTATTTTTCCCAACTGGTCGGGCGGCCCGTCTGCGCCGGAAAAATCAAAAACCGACTCGGACGCCTCTCCGATCTGGTGTTCGGGCTGAGCGAATCCTATCCCGAAGCCGTCGGACTCTTCTTGGATCACGGCTGGGGCTCTCCCAACGAGTTCATCCCGTGGGATCGCGTCCTCAAGATCGACGACGACGCCATCTTCGTCCAGCCGCCCGAGGGCGCCGACCACTATCCGCCCTTCGTCGACCATCCCGGTTGGATGCTGTTGGACGAACATTTGATGGGCAAGACCATCTTGGACATGGACGGCCGGCGAACCGAGGTGGTCAACGACGTTCACATGCTGGAGTCGAACGGCCGCATGGCGCTGGTGCACGTCGACATCTCGTTCAACGGCTTTCTGCGCAAATGGGGCCTCGGCTGGATCCACTCGATCAAGGATCGTTTTATTTCGTGGCGCTACGTCCAGCCGCTTTCCCTGGAAGACGCCTTGGCCAGCGACACCGTCTCGCTGTCGATCACCCGATCCCAAATCAAGGAATTGCCCAGCGAAGACCTCGCCGACGCATTGGAAGAACTTTCCGGCAAGGAGCAAGAGGCCGTCTTTTCGCTGTTGGATTCCGAAAAGGCCGCCGAGACGCTTTTGGAGGCCGAACCCCGGGCCCAGCGACAAATCATCGCCCACTTGCGGCAGGAACGCGCCCAAACCATCCTGACCGAAATGTCCACGGCCCAATTGGCCGACCTGTTTTCCGTCCTCCCTCACGACGACATCGTCGAACTGCTCGGACTGTTGCCGAAGGACCAGGCCGCCAAGATCGAGTCGATCCTTTCCGAACGCGAAGTCACCGCCCGAACCCTCATGTCGGCCGGTTGCGTCACCATGCCCCGCGAAACCACGGTCGGCGAAGCCCTGCGACACTTGAAATCCGCCCAGTTCGACCACGAAATGGTCACCTACATCTACATCACCGCCGAACCGGGACGCATGTTGCAAGGCGTCGTCGATCTCCGCGAGCTGGTTTTGGCCCCCGAGGACCAAACGCTCGGCGATCTGATGACCTCGCCGGTGGTTTCCGCCGAAGCTGATGATTTGAAAAACGACCTGGCCGAAATTTTCGCCAAGTACCACTACCGCATGATCCCGGTGGTGAACGAAAAAGACGGCCTGCTGGGAATCATCCACTACAAAGACATCATGAAGGGGTTCATTCCAAGAACCCGAGTGTGACCGCCCATGCCTCGCATCCAAACCACGCGCACCGTCAAAATCGCCCTGTTCGCGCTGCGAATCTACTTGATCGCCATGCTGGTGCTGATTCTAGTCAAGTTTCTAAGAATCTTCGGCTAGCCTCGCTCCTCCTGTCGCCGCCATTGAGCCGCTTGCGATTTTCGCAAAAGATTGGCAAGTCCGGTTGTTTTGCCAAAAATTCTTGTGAAATAGCAAGCGGTTGGAATGTTTCGAGGGAAACGACTCCCCGTCTTCGCGGAAGAGCATCCGCGTATTTTCAAGTTGGAACGCGTATCACCAAGCATTCAACAGCGCCGCGACCTGTTCCCGGGCCGACTGCAAACCGGCCTGTCGCGCCGCGTCGCCGCCGTTGAGCCCCTCGGCATGAACGAACCGAATGTCCGTCACGCCGATGAATCCGAAAATCGTCCGAAGCCACGGCTCTTGCAGATCGAACGCCGCCGTCGCGCTGCCCGGCCGATAACTGCCGCCCCGAGCGGTCAGCACCAGCAGTTTCTTGCCGGTCGCCAACCCAGAACCCTCCGGCGCGAACGTCCGGCCAACGCGCACAATCTGATCCACGTAAGCCTTCAACGTCGACGGCACGCTGAAGTTGTGCATTGGAACGCCGAACACACAGCGATCGGCCGCCAAAAACTCGTCGACCAGCCCGTCCGACGTCTGCATCGCCGCCCGCGCGTCGGCCGACCACGTCGCCGGCGGATTGAACGCCCCTTCGATCCACGCCTCGGTCACTCGCGGCACGGGCTGCCGGCCCACGTCGCGATAAACCACCGAATCGTCGGGATGCAAACGCAGCCAGCCGTCGACAAACTCCCGCGACAATCGCCGCGAAAGCGATCGCTCGCCGCGCGGGCTGGCGTCCAGATGAAGCAATCGAGCCATGGTGGGGGCCTCCTCGAGGAAAGGGGATTTGTCCAAAATCATACGCACCGGCCGGCCAACCGACCAGTGGCGAATGCCGCCTGGAAATGATACCCACCCACCGGACCGTCTAAATCGAGCACTTCGCCCGCGAAAAACAGGCCCGGCACGAGCTTGCTCTCCATCGTTTTCGAGTCGACCTCGCCGAGCGACACTCCGCCGGCCGTCACCTCAGCCTTGCGAAATCCCATCGTGCCCGACAGCGGAATGTCCAGCCGTTTGACGAGCCCGACCAGCCGCCGCCTCGCGGCTTTCGACACCTCCGCGGCATTTCGATCCGCTGAAATTTCGGCCAGCGCGACCAGCGTCTCGCCCACCCGATGCGGCAACCACCGATCCAACAACGAACCCGCCCGGCGACGCCCCGACGCCACGCACTCCTCAGCCAATCGGGCGTCCAGCTCCGACTCCGAAACCTCCGGCAGCAAATCGCATCGCAACGCAAGCCGCGCCGGGTCGGCCGCGCCGCTGACCGCGTGGCTCACGTCCATCGGCGCAGGCCCCGACACTCCGAAATGCGTAAACAACATCGCCCCGCGACGCCGCGCCCGACTTTTTGCCTTCATCGCCGCGTCCCGTTCGACCACCTGCACCAAAACGTCCGGCAGCGTGATGCCCTGCAAATCCAAAACCCACTGGGCGTGACTGGTCAGCGGCGCCAACGCGGGATGCGGCGCAACGATCGTGTGGCCCAGCGACGCGGCCCATCGAAAACCATCGCCTGTGGTGCCGCAAGCCGGATACGATTGCCCGCCGGTGGCCAACACCACCCGAGCCGTCGAAATCGTCCGCCGCGCGGTTTGCAGCAAGAAACCCTCCGCCGCCCGCGCGATCTCCAACACGGGCTCGTTCGCGGCCAACTCCGACCCGCTCTCACGCAACCGACGGACCAACACGGCCCGAATGTCCGAGGCCCGATCGCTGGCTGGAAACACCTTGCCGTCCGGGTCCGTGCGGGTCGGCACGCCCTCCGACTCGAACAGTTCGACGACCTGCCGCGGCCCGAACGCCGCCAACGCGGAATGCAGGAATCGACCGTTGGGCCCAAACGCCTCGACGATGCCCCGGGCGTCGGTCGCGTGGGTCACATTGCACCGCGTGCCGCCGGAAATCAGGATTTTGATGCCCGGCTCGCGGTTCTTCTCCAGCAGAAGCGTCCGGCGTCCGCGCCGCGCCGACTCGGCCGCCGCCATCAAGCCGCCCGGTCCGCCTCCGACCACAACCACGTCAAAATCCGTCATGTGATTCGCAATCCCACGGGCAGTGATTCGCCAAACACCAGACCTTGTTCCTCGTCGTCCAACGAGCCGCCGCGGCGGACCAACTCGGCAAAATGACTCGGCACCGCCATTCCGTCGAGCCAGCCGGCCGCCTCCGCGCGCAACTTCTCCGGCACGTCGCGATAACGATCGTCGGTGCGCCGGGCCAACTGCATCACGGCCAGCGAACGCTCCACGTCGCACCACGACGCGGCGATGAGCCGTTCGACCCATCGAGCCGCGGTCCGAGCCGGCACGACCGCGTTCAACGGCCCATAAAGCGGCGTTCTCGCGCCCAGCCGCCCGATCGCCCAAATCATCGCCGAGCGGACCGGCTCCATCTTGCGTTTCGGCAGCATGTCGAGCACCATGTCGCCAAGCTGCGTCTTCGCGTCCGCCGAAAGCAGTTCGAGCGAGCCCAACAATCGCCACATTTCGGCGGTTTCAGGAATTGAAAAACTAAAATCGCTGCCGCCGCGACCCGTGGTCAATTGCCGATGCAGGCTGCGAATCGGTCCCAACAGCGAATCGGCCAACGCCTGCTGCTGACCGGCCGCCAATCCGCCGCCGATCCGTCGCCAAAGCACCCAGCCCTCGACCCGCACGTTGGCCGACGCATGAGCGAACTTGCCTTGCAACGCGGTCCACGTCTGCGCGACGCGCCAATCGTCGACCGCCAGCCCATAGCCCGGCCGCAACGCAAACCCCAGCAAGTTCAACCATCGGGCCTCGTGCGCGGCGCTCAAGCGCCGGCCCGACTCCACGGCCATCAACGCCTCCCACAGCCGTCGGCAAAACGACGTCGGCCACTGACCACGGCTCATGCCCGCCGCCGCCGACAACCGCTTGACGAGCCCCTCCGGTTTGTCCGTTGCCTCGGATCCAAAACATGCGTCAATCAGCGTTTGACAGGCCGGCCACGCCGCCTCGTCCAAAATTCCCTCGCCCTCGGCCTGCGACTGGTGGGCAGCGATGTCCGTCTGCGTGGTCGAACGCACGTCGAACTGAAGCCGCCAACTCCGACGCCCACCGATCTCGCTCAACCAAAGCTCGAGCGTGCCGATTTCCGTTAGCCGGGCGTGCAAATCGACCGCCACCGTCTCGGCCGCATCCCGTTTGCGCGTCCGCAACACCGTGCGCATCGGCGGCAGCGGCGTCAACTGCTCGCGATCGACCGCCACCACGTCGCCCGGCTTGTCGGTCAGCCGCGTGCTCGACACCAACAGCGGAAACTCGGCCGGCTCCGACACCAACAGCTTGAACGACGGCTCTTTCAACACCACGTCCTGGCCCGGCTCGATCCCCGCCGGCAACACGCACACAGCCAGGGGAGAGGGGAGAGAGGAGAGAGGAGAGGAGGGAGAGGGGGAAGAGTCTGATGATTCGACGCCTACGTAATACGTTCGGGCCAGGCCGGCCGCGATCCGCACGCCTTGCCCTCGACGCACCATGCCATAATACGCCGCCCCGCGCGCCACGGCCAAATCCAACCGCCCGTTGTCCAACAATGTCGGACGCACGCCGAACCAATGCTCGAACGACTCCAACAACCGCTCGCGCAACCGCGGCGACTCGAACACGCCGCCGTTGAACAGCACGATGTCGGGCCGAGCCGGATCGTGGTCCGTCGTCGGCTGCGACTCGTCGATCGCCACGTTGCGATGCGCGGTCAAAAACGCCGCCAAATAGCGTGTAATCGCCGGGTCGGGCGCGAACGGCAGCCCAAACTCCTGAAAACCCGACTGTCGCCCCAGCGGTTTCTCCTCCAACGACACGCGAGGAAAAAAACCTTCGACCAGCAAATCGCAGACTTCCTGCCGCGTCACTTCGACGCCCACGCCCCCGCCCAGCAGCCGCGATCCGCCGCCGGGCAAATGGATCGTCATTCGTTCCGGAGCGTCGGGCCCCAGCAACGTCTCTTTCGCCGCACGACACACGCGCACCAGCGTCAGCCATTGACGCGGTTCCAGCCGACCCAGCTTCTGTTCGACCCATCGGGCCAACGTCAGATCGAAATTGTCGCCACCCAGGATCAAATGATCGCCGACCGCAACGCGATGGAACTGCACCTTGCCTTGCCGATCGCTTCGGACGCGGATCAACGTGAAGTCGGACGTGCCGCCGCCGATGTCGCACACCAAAATCTTCTGGCCCGGCGAAACTTTTTGCTCCCAGTTGTCGGCGTGATCGTCAATCCAGGAATAAAATGCCGCCTGCGGCTCCTCGATCAACACCACGCGCGGCAAACCCGCCGCCGCGGCCGCGCGAACCGTCAGTTCCCGGGCCACCTCGTCAAACGAGGCCGGCAGCGTCAACACGAAATCTTGCTGCTCCAACGGATCGTGCGGAAACCGTGCGTTCCAAGCGTCGCGCACGTGGCACAAATATCGCGAGCTGACCTCGACCGGCGACAACCGCTCCACGTCGTCGGCTCCTTGCCACGGCAACAACGCGGCCGTGCGGTCCACGCCCGAATGGCACAGCCACGATTTGGCCGACGCGATCAACCGACCCGGCGCCGTCGCCCCATGATCGCGCGCGAAAAAACCCACCGCATACGCCGGATCGGTCTTCTGCCAGGGCAATCGCAACGCCCCGGCGGACAGCTCGCCCGCGGCCGGCTGATAATGAAACGACGGCAGCGTCTCCCTCGCCTCCACCTGACCGGGCGCAACCAACTGCGGGACCGCAAATGTCTGGATTCGCCAAGGACTCTGGGTCGTGTCGACGTACGTGACCGCCGAATTGGTGGTCCCCAGATCGAACCCCACCACGTAGCGACTGGCGGTCGATGATGACGTCTTGCCTTGCTTCACTGAAACCCTCGTTTTAACAGCCTTTTTAGCGTAACACGCCCCTCAAAATGTTCCAAGGGCAAAACGGGCTTTACACGCAACCAGACTGGCGGTACTTTCCGCGACGCTTTGATCGGCCAAAAAGGTGAAATTTTACACTGCGTAGATAGGAGTTGCCAGTCATGAACTTCTTCTCTTGGATCCGCGACGGGGTGCGACAAGCCGTTTTGCTGGGCGTGACCGACGCCGTGGGCGACATCGGCACGCCGACCGAAGGCGACGACATCAGCCAGCGTCTGTTGCAAGCGTTGCGGACCGGTCAGCCGACCGTCGCTCAAGAACGTATTCCCCGCAAAAAGCTCGGCCGCTCGCTCGAACAAATCCAGGCCGCCGTCAAAACTGCGTAAGCCAGAAAAAAGAAACCGCAGATCAATGCGGATGAACGCAGATTTTTTGGATTTCTCTTCTATCTGCGTGGATCTGCGTGCATCTGCGGTTCCATCTTTTTCATCCGTTCACGGGTCTTTCCGTTCGGACACGATTTTCATGTCCGCGTCCGGTGTCGCCGCGTGTTTTCGACGGTAGCGCCGCCACACGTAGATGCCGACGCCGCTCAAGACGATCGCCGCCACGACGCTCAACAGCACCTCGACGTGGCGAATCCACTGCATGATGTCCTTACCGAACCAAAATGTCAGCCCGAAAAACGTGCCGACCACCGACGTGGCGCAAACCAGATCGATCAGCAAGAACCGCTTGAACGAAACCCGCAAAATCCCCGCGGTCAGATAGATCGGCGACCGCAACAGAATCAGAAATCGCGCCACGAAAAACACCTTCAGCCCATGACGCCGAAACTTCTCTTCGACCTGCGCCTCGCGTTCCGGCGTAATCAGCCGCGCCCACCAGCGATGGTCCTGCAACACGCCGCGGCCGAAATGATACCCGATCGCATACATCACGCAATCGCCTGCGACCGCCCCGATCAGGCAACACGCGAACGCCACCAACGGGTCCATCCGTCCGTGCGACGACAAAATGCCGGCGGCGATGATCGGTACTTCCTCGGGAATGGGAAGTCCGGCCCCCGTCAACACCAGCACCAAAACAATCGCCAGATAAGAACTTGGCGAAAGCAAAAAGTCAGCCATTATCACCCAACACGGTTGTCAGTTCGGGCCTGGACACCGACGGACCAAAGGCCCGACTTTTGCTAGGTCCAAGCGTCAAAAATACCGCTCAAACCGGTCATTCTACCGCTAAAGGACCGATCGCGTCTAGCGCGTTGATCGAAAAGTCCCGCCAGGATCGGAAATGTGCAGCGAAACGCCGCTCCCCCGGCCATCCGGACAGACCATCACGAGGCTCAACTCCGGACGAGATCGGCAATATTCCAATGCCCCTTCCGGTCCAAGCACGTAAAACGCCGTTGAAAGGGCGTCGGCCAACGCGGCGGTCGGCGCTACGACCGTCGCCGACAACACGCCCTCGGCCGGTCGACCCGTTCGGGGGTCCAGAATGTGACCGTACCGATGCCCTCGATGACGAAACGACTGAAACTGCCCGCCCGAAGTCCCCAACGCCCGATCGTCCAGCCGAATCACGCCCAGCCGGTCTTTCGGCCGCTGAGGATTGCAGACGCCCACCTCCCATGGCACAGTCGAACGTCCGTCCGGCGAATCGACCGAGCGGCCATGGGCCAAAACGCTGCTCTGACCGCCGTGCAACAAAAAGTCGACCATGCCCGAGGCCGTCAACCGTCGACCGCAAACATCCAAGGCATAGCCCTTGCCGATGCTGCCCAGGTTGATTCGCACCCCAGGCTTCCGAAATCGCACGGTTTGCCGCGCGGGGTCCAACTCGACCAGATGTCCGCCGACCAACGCCCGGGCCTCGGACAGTTCCGCCTCGGTCGGCACCTGGCCCGCCCGCCTGGCAAACCCCCAAGCCTCCCAAAGCGGAACCGACGTAATGTCATACGCCCCGCCCGTCTCGCGATGGATTTGCACCGCCAATTCGAGCAGTTCAAAAAGCTCCGGCGATGCCTCGACCGGTTCTTCGGCGGCCAACAGATTGATCCGGCTGATTTCGCTGGCTGGCCGAAAATACGAAAGCTGCGCGTCCAACGCCTCGACGGCGTCCAACGCTTCCAGCGCCAACTGCGTCCCGAGCGGACAGCGGTCGGCCGGAAATCGGGCCTCGAACTCGCAAGCCATCGCCCGACGCGACACCTGGATCAGCAGATCGCTCATCGCTTGCGTCTTTCACCGGCGGCCGGATCGGCCGATCCCCTCGCCAAACCAAAAGGCGGACGTGCGACGGGGCCGTTTTTGGACCCCGCCACACGTCTCCTGTTTTGCACGATTCCAGAAAAAAATCTTGCTCGAAAACAGCCGACTGGCAGGCCACGGCTATTCGAGACTGATCGCCTGCACCGGGCAAGCGTCGATGCACGCGCCGCAATCGCCGCACGTGTCCGGATCGACCACTGCCACGCCGTCCTTCATCGCAATCGCGTCCAACGGACAAGATTCCACACACGTCTCACAACCGGTGCACTTTTCCGGGTCAACAATGGCTGCCATGAAACATCTCCCGTAAACAAATGAGAAACAGACAACGACGGGTTCGCCCGCGGCGAAACGCCCTATCTCGTGGCCAAACAAGCCAGTGGATACCGTCCAAACTATACCCGATGAATTCCTCGCGCACCAGGGTCCAAAATCCGGCCCAACGCAAGGATCCGCAAAAAAATCGCCGACCCCAACAAAAAGGGCTGCGACCACAGCCTGCCGACGGCCTTTCGGACGCAGCCCACATGTCTCGCCCCAAGCCTGGTGAGTTTTTTGCGGATGTGGCTCGGGGGGGAAGAGACAGCTATTAAAACTATACCGACCCCTTCCACTTTGTCCATCCTCCTCTGTGAGGGGAAAACACCGCAAATTACCACCCATCGCAAGAAAAACGCCCCCCGTAACCTACCCTTGTCCATATGGTCGAAGTCCTGGAGTTCAACCAAATCGAACCGCTGGCCGAGTTCCGGTCGGCCTGGCGCGATCTGCTCCGCCAGACCGCCGGGCACTCGTTTTTCCAGTCGCTCGAATGGCTCGAAATCTACTGGCGGCACGATGGCGCCGGTCAGCGGCTTCGCGTCCTGGTCGTCCTCGACGGCTCGCAGCCCATCGGAATCCTGCCGCTGACCGTTCTTCGCGAGTCCACCTGGGTCGGACCGGTCTGGACGCTGACCTACCCGTTGAGCAACTGGGGCTCCTTTTACGGCCCGATCGGCCCCGATCCGCTGAAAACCCTCGCCGCCGGATTGAAACACTTGCAACACACGCCGCGCGACTGGGACGTTTTTGAGCTGCGATGGCACGGCCGACCGGGCGACGACCCCGTGCAACTTCATCGCGTTTTGCGCGAGGCCGGCTTCCAAGCCTATCCGACCTGCTGGGACCGCACGTCCGTGGTCGAAATGTCCGGCACGCTGGACTCGTATTGGGCGTCGCGTCAAGGCGCGTGGCTTCGACGGCTGCATCAATCCGAACGCCATCTGGCCCGGCAAGGCAAAGTCGCTTACGAACGATACCGGCCGCAAGGCTTGCCCTACGACGACGGCTCGCCGCGCTGGGATTTGTACGACGCCTGCGAACAGATCGCCGGCCAAAGCTGGCAAAGCCGCGCCACCGACGGCACCACGTTGTCGCACCCGTCGGTCCGCGCGTTTCTCCGCGAAACGCACGCCGCCGCGGCGTCGCTGGGCATGGTCGATTTGAATCTACTCCGGATCGACGGCCAGCCCGTGGCGTTCATCTACGGATACCACGCCGACCGAATCACCTTCGGACTGCGACGCGGTTACGACGCCGCCCGCTCACGCGAAGGCGCCGGCACAGTGCTGCTGGCCCGAACCTTGGCCGACAGCTTTCAACGCGGCGATCGGCTCTACGACATGGGCGTCGGGTCGCTGGCCAGCAAACGCCACTTTCAGACGCGGCTCCTGCCGATCTGGCGTTTCAGCCACTATCCACCGTCCTCGCCGCGCACACAGATTTTGCGCGTTAGACGCTGGTGGCAAAGCCGACGCGGACCGCCGGCGTCCATCGCAGTCGGTCGCGTTCAGGACGCTGCGGCCGACCTGCGATGAACTGTGTTGCCGGGAGGCAATGAGATTTTTCGTTTACAACTAGCGTAGTGTCTCACACAAATAGTGATTTATGGGTGCCATGCTTGCTAAGCGAGCGCAGCGAGACAGCAAGCATGTTTGCCGTCTCTTCATGCCCACGACAAGCGTGGGCATGGCACCCATTCTCTCTAAATTGTGCACAATAAATGCCATCATTTACAAGACACTACACTAGTTGTCACCATGTAGCCGCTTGCGATTTCGCAACAGCTTGGCATGTCACGTCGTTTTGCCACATTTCTTGTGAAATCGCAAGCGGTTGGAACAGTCCAAGGGAAACGACCAACCGTTTTTGCGGAAGAGCGTCCACGCATTTTCAAGTTGGATCGCGTATCAATCGGGCGCAAGCCGGCCGAGTCGCCGGTTGGCCGATTCGAGACACCGGGCCAATTCGGCCGAGGTGGCCATCTGCAATTCCTGGGGCCGAAGACGGGCCAACGGGTCGCGCCAACCGTCGGACTCTGAAGCCTCGTCGGTCTGGGGCGGCAACCGGCCCGGATGCAGGGCGATTTCAACAAGTCGGGCGTCGCCGGCGGCGGCCAAAAATCGCTGCATCCGCGTAAGATCGATCCGACCGGCCGCCGACGCGCCGAAAAACGCCTCGGCAAAAACCAAAGACGTCGCCGCGACGGATCGCCGGAATCGCCGGGCGAACGACTGCTTGAGACACGTCGAAAGCCAACCGACCGCGTGACCCCGAAGCAGCATCGTCCGCCAGGCCGAACGTTCGCACGCGACGCGGACCGCCGGAATGCGAAACTCGGCCAGCAAATCGAGCACGACCGGCGTGACGACGGGAATCATTTCAATGTACTGGTGGCCGTTGAAATGCGTGGGCCGCAGCCGGCAGTCGGTGACCCGTTCGATCTGCCGTTTCAGCTCGCTGCGCATCGCATCCGAAAAACGCCGACCGCCGCGCTGCAATCGGGCGAAAAGCGAAAACACGCCCGGAAAACGGCCCTCCGCGTCGAGCAGTTCGGCCGGATAGTCCGACGTCAGCGGGCGGCCTTGGGTCAGATTGCCGTGGACGCCCAGGTCGAACGGGCGGCGCGGATCGTCCAGTCGGGCCCGGCGCTCGGACGAGGGCAGCCCGCCGGCCGATTGGTCGGCGAGCAACGTTTTCCACACCTCCAACGCACGCGTCGCGTCGGGCGCGTTCGTCAACACGCTCGCGCTGGTCAAAAGCCCCTGACGAAACCCGCAAAAGATGCCGTCGTCGATCGAACGGCTCATGCCCAAGTCGTCGGCGTGGAGCGCCAATCGCAGCGGCGACATGGCTACGCCGCCTTTCGGCGATCGTCGTCCGTTTCGTCCTCAAGCGGGACGACCGCCCGGACTGGCGGCGCGTTTCCGTACGACGCAAATCGCCATCGAAGCCGCAGCACGTCCAGCAGCATCGGAATCGCGTGACGTCGCAGCGACAACGTCGAAGAAAACTCGTTGACCAACGTGACCGGAATGCGGCGGAACGGCAACCCCAGCCGATGCGTCAGCAGGACCACCTCCGTGTCAAACGCAAAACCGTCGATCGCGGATCGGGCGAAAATCTCCCACGCGGCGCGGCGGCTGAACAACTTCAAGCCGCATTGTGTGTCGGTCACCTCGCGGGAAACCAGACGCCGGACGATTTCTCGAAAGGCGAACGTGGCCAGCCGCCGCAAGGGGCGTCGCGCGGCTCGATAGGCTGCGCCGTCGATGTCGCGGGCGCCGAAAACCACGTCGCAGCCGCCTTCGTCGATCCACTGAAAACCCTGACGCAGGGCGGACAACTCGAACGGCAGGTCGGCGTCGGTGAAACAAAGCACTCGGCCCGTCGCGCGAAGCATCGCCACGCGCACGGCGCGACCTTTGCCGCCTTGCGGAGACAGCCGGATGGTCGAGAATCGCGGGCCGAAACGCCGCGTCAATTCGGCGGTGCAGTCGCGGCTGCCGTCGTCGACTACCAGCACGCGGTAGTCGATGTTCCAACCGCTGAAGAAAGCGAGCAGCTGGGCCAACGTCCACGGCAGGCGTTGCTCCTCATTGTGGGCGGGAATAATGACCGTCAGGTCGTGGTCGGTCGGCGTCGCGGCTTGGTGGTCGGCCCAAAGGTCGACCTGGTCGGTTGTGCCCGAACGTCCATGACGGTTGCGAAGGCTCATAACGAGTGGATCGATCCCAAAATTTCTGCCAAACGTTGGGGCACGATAGCGAAACCGGCGATTTCTGTAAACACCAGTTCCCCCCGCCGGTGTTCCCTCTTTTTTTCCGATCGGCATAAACTGACCCGATTTTTTCCACTATTTCGACAAACCGTCAAGAAAACATGGACATCTTGCGCGCGGACCGCCATAATCGGCGTCTATGGTTGACTCAACCCTACTGCCGCTTCGCCGATGGTTCGCCCACCCAGCCCATGGACAATTGGGCGGACGCGACGAAGGCTCGACGCCTGGCCCGTATGGTTGGATGGGCGAGGAGCCGCTTTTCGACGAGCATCGGTCCGCCGTGCCGTTGCGCGTCACGCTGGTGGCTCGCCAGTGGGACGCGAGCGTTCGGCCCATGATGCGGTGCTTCGAGCAGGCGGCCCGCGAATGCTGCAACGCCGAGTGTTTTCCGATCGACGTCGATTCGACCAACGTCGACTGGGACGGCACCTCGGACGCCGATTGCGTGGTGTTGCTGGGCCAAGGTCTGCGAATCGCCCGGCGTTGGTCCGACCTGGACCTGTCGCCTTCGTGGAACGACGATTTCGTGCGGACCGACGAACTGATGACGGTCGAAACGGCCGCCTCGGCGGTGTGTCACCCGGTGGCCGAAGGCGTCGGCTCGTTTACGACCGGGGCCACGTCGGCCCGACTGAGCTGCATCCCGTCGGACGCGACGCCGCTGTTGATCGGCCGGACCGACCAAACCATTCGCCTGGTGGCTTGGACGCATCGCGGCGACTGGGGCCAGGCGTTTTGCACGACGCTGGGTTCGGCGGCGGATTTTCGTCGGCCGGATTTCGTTCGGTTGGCGTGCAACGCCCTGGCTTGGGTCGGGCGATAGTCGGCCGATGCAAACGGCACTTTTTGGGGGTGGCGACGGCCGTTCTGCGGCGGTTCGGGCGGGACCGAAAACGCTGGGACCCCGGCTTGCGGACGCCGCCTTGGGCACGTAGAATGAGGGACGCGATTGGGGCGGTAGCTCAGTTGGGAGAGCGCTGCGTTCGCAATGCAGAGGTCGGGAGTTCGACCCTCCTCCGCTCCACAGAAAGAAAAGGCCCGCCGACTGTCGTGGTCCGCGGGTCTTTTTGTTTTCACCTAGGATGGAAACGATTTCGGTTGTTTGGGTTTTTTGGCTTTGAATTTTAACCGCTCTTCAAAAAACCATGCCTCATTCCGCAACTGAAAAAAGTCTCGGCGTTCGCGTCCCGTTGCGGGTCAAACCCTACGACATCGACGTGCTGGGCATCGTCAGCAACATCGTCTACGTCCGCTGGATGGAAGACCTCCGGCTGGCGATGCTCGACGCCTATCTGCCGCTCGACCAGCAGATGGCCGACGGCTATTTGCCGGCGATTTTGAAGGTCGAGATCGACTACAAACGGGCCATCCAGTTGCACGACGAGCTGGTCGGCGTCATGTGGTTGAGCGGCTTGAAAAAACTGCGCTATGAAGTGACGGCGGAGTTTTTGGCCAACGGTCAGTTGGCGGCCATCGGGCGTCAGGAGGGCTGTTTCGTCAGTCTGAAAACGAAAAAACCGGTCCGCCCGCCGGCCAGACTTCTTAGTATGTATCGCCAGCTCCATTCGTGACGCGCGGCTTGCGGAAGCGGCGAGAGACGATCAGGTCGATGGCCACCAACGCAGTGTTGGCGGCGTAAAGCCACGTGACCGGTTCGAGCGGCTGATGGTGCACTTCGGCCCGGAGAAACTTCGACGCGATGCCGGCCAGATAGCCCGCCAAAATGATCGCCATGAACCAAAAGCTCTTACCCGAGACGTTTTTGGCCCGCCACGTGTGAACGATGTCGATCGGCCACGAAACGCCGAAACAAAGGAGCATGGCGGCTTCAAGAATTTGAATCAGCGAGTCGGACACGTTTTCTTGTTCTTGCTTCAGGGGCGACGCGAACCGCGCGGCGCACGGTGGGATTTGCGGGTCGGCGATCAGGTGTGAAGAAAATCGTCGGGAGCGATCGCCGCTTCACGCAAGACGGCTCGCAGTGTTCCCTCGGCCATATCGCGGGCGTGATGCGGCAACGTCACTTTCCGCCCGGTGGACGGCTGCCGCCAAACTTCGTGACTTCCGGGACCGGGGCGGTCGAACTCCCAACCGAAGGCTCGCAGTCGCCGAGCCACTTCTCGATACGTAAAACCAGCCAGCCGGCCCATCACCGCACCCCGACCGGTATCACAAGGTCCACGGAGCCGTCGTGGGCCAACGGCAGCAACGCAGGCGGCAAGGAGTCGCCGTGTTCAAGACACGATTCGGCGATTTTCCGTGTCAAACCTTGCGCAATTTCCACGGCTTCGACAATGCTGCGTCCCTCGGCCACCAAGCCGGGCACATCGGGACTGGTGGCCACGTAGCCGCCCTCTTTCAATGGCTCGATATGAATCCGAACAGCGACTTCGTCCATCAACATTTTCCTTTCCGTTACAGCCGCCAGGCGTCGGGCAGCGAGGTGCCTTTGGCCAAAACGACGATGCCGTCGCGGATCATGCCGTAGGGAGTCTCTTCGGTGCGGTCGACGCCCTGCTCGTTGACGATCCGGACGTTGCGGCCGATGCGGCAATTCTTGTCGACGATCGCGCCTTCGATGTAGGCGCCGTCGCCGATGCCCAGCGGCGGGTCGCCGTTGCTCTTGTGCGCGACAATCTCGCCCGTGCCCTCGTAAAAATCGGCGCCCATGATGACCGAGTTGCGAATCACCACGTTGCGTCCGATGCGGCAACGCAGGCCGATCACGCTGTTTTCGATCACCGCGCCCGGCTCGATCATCGAACCGTCGGCCACCAGGCTGCCTTGGACCGTCGCGCCGTCAAAACGGGTCGGCGGCAGGAATCGGGCGTGGGAGTAGATCGGCGCCTCGGCCGGGGCCAGATCGAACGGCGCGTCGGGCTTGGCCATGTCCAAGTTGGCCTGGTAGAACGACTTGATCGTTCCGATGTCCTCCCAGTACGTGTCGAACAAGTGGACCTGGACGTGCCGCGTGCGGATCGACGCCGGAAAGACCTCTTTGCCGAAGTCCCGGTAGTTGGTTTTGCCGAGCACGTCGACCAGCGCGTTGCGTTTGAACAGATAGATGCCCATATTGGCCAGGCAGTCGCGTCCGCGGCTCGGCACGCCGTGGGCGTCAATCCACGCCGGATCGGTGCGGATCATGGCCAGCTCTTGCTCGGTCTTCGGCTTTTCGAGAAACCCGACCACCCGGCCGGTGTCGTCCAGCCGCATGATGCCCAACCCCGCGGCGTCGCGGCTGTGGACGGGCACGGCGGCGATCGTCACGTCGGCGTCCGCCTGAATGTGCGACACCAGCAGGTCTTGAAAATTCATCCGATACAGTTGATCGCCCGACAGAATCAACACATATTCGACGCCGGGCTGCTCGAGGTAGCGGAGATTTTGACGCACCGCGTCGGCCGTGCCCTGATACCAGGTGGCGTTGTCCAACGTCTGCTGGGCGGCCAGCACCTCGACAAACCCGCCGTCGAACGGATCGAACGTGTACGTCGAGCGAATGTGCCGGTGCAGACTCACCGAGTTGAACTGCGTCAGCACGTAGCAACGGTTCAGGCCGCTGTTGATGCAGTTCGACAACGGGATGTCGATCAGGCGGTATTTTCCTGCTACGGGCACCGCGGGTTTCGAGCGATACTTGGTCAACGGATACAGACGGGTGCCCTGTCCGCCGCCGAGCACCAAGGTCACGACATTTCTCATGACGAATTTCCGGACGTCGAGAAGGAGGCCGAGTCGTTTTTGCCAAGCGCTCCTTCAGTGTAATGGGAGACGGCGACCGAGGGAAGGGGGGTGGCGAAGCTACGCGGACGGGGCCTCGGCCATGAGGCGGACGATCTCGACCACGTTGTCGACTTCCATCTTCTCGAACACGCCGGCGCGGTGTTTGGCGACCGTTTTTTCGCCGATGCCCAGTTCGGCGGCGATCTGCTTCGAGTGTTTCCCGGCCACCAGCAGCTCGAGCACCTCGCGCTGACGCGCCGAGAGACGGGCCATGCGGCCGGCCAAGTCGGCCGATCGGGCGTTGGCCCGCTGTCGCTGCGCATCCCGGTCGATCGCGTCTTGAATGCGCGTAAGAAGCGTGCGGCGATTGAACGGCTTTTCGAGGAAGTCGATCGCGCCGGCGCTCATCGCCTGGACCGCCATCGGAATGTCGGCGCAGCCGGAAATCATGATCGTCGGCATCGAACGACCCTGATTGGCCAGCAGTTGTTGCAGTCCCAACCCGCTCAGGCCGGGCATCCGGACGTCCAGCACCAGGCAGCGCGGCCCGTTGGACTTCTCCTGATACGTGTCCAAAAAAGCTTCGGCCGACGGATAGGTCTCCACATGGAAACCCATGCTGCGGATCATCAAGGTCAACGACTCGCAAACTTGCGGATCGTCGTCGACGACGAAGACGGTGGGCGTTGCGTTGGCGATGGACATGGTCGTGCGGAAGGCGTCCGCCTCCTGAAGTGTAAAATTGCCGCGGGAGTGCGATTATGTCTCGGCTGGAACGCAAGCCAGCAGCTTGTGGACCGCCTCGAGAATGTCTTCCTTATGGAACGGTTTTTGAATGATGGTTTCGCCATATTCCGACCATCGGCCGACCTCGGGCACGATGTCGAGATATCCGGTCATGATGATGGTTCGGGCCGTGGGACAGGCGGCGCGAATGCGACGGCACACCTCGCCGCCGTGAAGCGAGCTTTTGAGCATCCAGTCGGCGATGACCACGTCGGGCCGCCAAAGCAGGCCGAGCTGAACGCCTTCGTCGGCGTCCACGGCCACAGCCACCTCGTGCCCGGCCCGGCGAAGCGTCATCGCCAAGGCCTCGCCAAACGGCCGATCGTCTTCCACAATCAAAATTTGCGACATGAGGACTCCTCCTTGGTCGTCGAAAAAATGTCATGCGTCGCGGTCAGGACGGGCGCCATCGGCAGCTCGATCGTCACCGTCGCGCCCTGGCCCGGCTGGCTTCGAACGTCCATCCGACCGCCGTGTCCTTGAACGATCCCGTAAGCGATGCTCATGCCCAGACCCGATCCGCCCGCCTGACGCCGCGTCGTGTAAAACGGATCGAACACGCGTTTGAGTTGTTCCTGGCTCATGCCGCAGCCGTTGTCGCAAACCGCGACCCGGACGCCATCGGCCGTCGGCTCGGTGCGGATCGAGACGAAGACGCCTTCGCCGCGGCCCGCTTCGACGGCGTTGCGGACCAGGTTGAACAGCACCAGTTCGATCTCCAGCGGATTCATCGGAGTCAACGGCACGTCGGGCGCAGTCTCCAACGTCAACCGCGCGCCGTTGCGTTCGGCGTAGGGCTTGGCCACCTCCAACACCTCCTTCGCCACGTCGTTCACGCTGCACGCCTGTTTTTCCGACGGCTCTTCACGCGAATAACGCAACAACGTCCGAACGATTCGGCCGCAGCGGTCCATCGAGGCAACGATGTTTCGCAGACACACCGCCACTTGGTCGGCGGAGTCCGGACTTTCGAGCAGCGTCAGGGCCGTCTCGGCGGCCAACAGGGCCGAGCCCGTCGGATTGTTGATCTCGTGGGCAACGCCCGAGGCCAAAAGACCGACGCAGGCGAGCCGTTCGTTTCGCCGGGCCGATTCTTCCAATTCCGTTTGCCGACTCGTGTCGCGCACCGTGGCGATGCGATGCGAAATCTGGCCGGAGCTGTCGCGAACCGGCTCCGATCGCAGGCTCAACGTGACCGGCGAGCCTTCGGAACAAGGCACGACCACGTCAGCCGTAAAAACGTCGTCGCCATGGTGGCTTTCCCAAAGGCTTCTCCAGAGCGGGTGGTCTTGCAGAAATGCGGGCCACGGAGGAGAGGCGTCGGCCCAAAAGTCTTCGGAAAGACCGGAAATCGCCATCATCGCCGCATTGGCGTACAACAGCGACGGCGGACCGGCGTCGACCGGCTGAGCCGTGATGAGGATGCCCTCGCCACAGCAGTCCGCCGCCCGACGAAATAGATTCGTTTCGTCTTCGGAAAAACCAAAGACGACGGGCGACTCATCCGAGGGGATCACCCGATTAGGAAACAGTGCCGCATGCCCCACGGCAACCTCCTGATCTTGCTGGATTTTTTACTGGCCTTTGCTACCGCGATGTCAATGACACCGCAATCCGTGCGTCGCCACGACGAACGGTTCGTGGTCCAAGCAGTCAGCAGATGCACAGTCAAAAGAAGGACTCAGAACGGCCCACAACCTTCGTGGAATCACACTGTTGCAGACCTGAGACAAGTTGAGGGCAGAAACACCACCACACACCCCATGTGCCTCTTCTTTGCGAGTCTTGGCGGAACCCACGCATCGTTGGGCCCACCGACGTCGCAAACCTTCCGCAACAGACGCCACAAAGGACATCGCCCAACTAATGTAGTGCTCTGGCCAAGAATGTCCAGCCCACTTTGCTAATTTTTTTAGGTAGTAAGTGGCAACTCGCATGGTGGGTCTTGTTATACAAGGCTCGTTGCACGCGGGCGAGACGATTTTTTGCGGGAAAACGGCGGCCGATTTTGAACAAAAAAACGCGATAAGTGCTTGCGGCTGAACCATTTACGAATTCAGAAACTCTCAGCGTCCGGGACCGACAACCGACCGAAACTGCCAACAAGCGTGGCAGCCGCGCGTCACGGGCCGACGGACGAGGTTTCGATGTCGGCTTGGAAATGGTGGCGAATTTGATTGCCCAAATTCTGCGGCGCGGCCCAACGCAGACGGTCCAAAACACATTCCCAGCGATAAGCGAAACTGCCGGCTTCGTCGCGAGGCCGATGTTGAAACAGCGTGTCGAACGCCCGCTTCCGCTTTCGATATTCAAGTTGAATTTTCGAGAATCGGGCCACAAAGGCGTTGACGTAAGCCGTGGCGAACGGTTCGGGATCGCCAAGCAAGTGGAGCCGCCGCAGCACCGGCCCAGCGTATTCGGCGGCAAAATGCTCCAGGTCGGTTCGATAGTCCACGAACGTGCCCGTCTGATCCGACACGACGATGTCGATCGGTAATCCGGCCTCGTTTTCCACCACCACCTCGTCGCCGTCGTCAAAGGCCACGCGTCCTTGCAAGTCGCAACGGCCGACGATCATGTTGGGGGCCGCCGCCTCGCCAAGCAATTGCGCCAGTCGGACGGCAAACTTCGGATTGGCCAATTTTTGCGGCGGAATCTTGTCCGTGGCCATGCCGCGAATGTAGTCGCGCTCAAAATACGGCGACCAGATCGACAGTTGGCGCAGATCGCGGCGCGGTCCTGCGTAGCGTTCGCTGATCCGCTTGGCGGTGGTTTGGGCCGGCAGATTCATGCCCAACTGACGGCATCCCAACCGACGATCCAAAATGTATTCGGTGTACTCCTCGGACTGAAGAATCGCGTCGAGCAGATCCTTGCCGTCGTCCAGGTGTTCGCGGACGCCCCATTTTTGCATCCGGATGATTTTCAGAATTTCGTCGGCGATGCCCTGCTGTTTGACCTGGGCGATGTAGACGTCGCGCCGTCCGGGCCCGCGCGGACGATGCGAAAGCGACGAGACGACCCGCCCGATGTTGACGTATTCCAAATCGCCGAACTCGCGGACGAAATTGAAGATGAACCCCCGGCACTTCTCGTCGCAAAGCCGTCGCAACGAAGGATCGTCGGCGTCCTTGATCATTTCAAACACCGGGTCGAAAATCAATTCGCCCTGTTCGATCCGTCCGCCCGGCAGCCACTCGATCTGCATGAAGAACTCGGAACTCAGCCCCAGCAGCGATTCCTCGGAGATGGCCTTTTCGTCCTCGCCGATCAGGGCGGCGTACATTCGGTTGCGCCACGGCAGTTGGTTGAGGTCGTCCTGCAGGAACTCGGCCGGGACGGCGTCGCGAAACTTTTGCAGGAGCGACTCGTACGCGGCCCGCACGCCGGCCGGATCGAGACGCTCGAAATCGTATGCCATGAAATCGGCTTTGGTCAATCCCGAGCCGGCCATGAAAAAGGCCATCTCCGGACGTCCGTATCGGTTGACGCCGCCGCAATACTGGCGGATTTCCGAAAGCTGCTTGAGCAAGGTCTCGTCGTCCAGCTTGCCCAGTTGCGCGAAGCGGTCGTAAGTCAAAAACCGCGTGCCCATCGCCTTGCTGTAATAATAAAGGTCGAGGCCCCCGATGGCGATTCTCGACGCGGCGATCATACCGCGCATTTCGTCCGGCGTTTTCGGCAGCGGGCTGATGCGCCAACACTCGCCCCGACGCTTGATCGCCGTGCGGACTTTTTCGTTGCTGACCAGCAGGAACCGAATCTGCCACTTCGGCGCCAATTGCTGGAGCAACTCGTCGGCGCGAAACGCCTCGTCCATGTGGTCCGGATCCGGCCGGATCAGGATCGTGTCGTCCTCCATGATCAGATCGACCGACCGTTGCCAGTCGGACGACTGCTCCTCGCGCGTCGGCGGAGGCAGACCCATTTCCGCCCGGCGTTGCTTGAGCCACTCGACGTAGGCCAACCGTTGCGTGGCGTGGATGCCAGGCAACGTGACGATCGTTTGACCCGACGGAAACACCGTCGCGATGCGCGATTTCAACGCACCGGTCGAGTTTTTCGCCAGCGGATGTTCGCCGAGGATGCGAGGCAGCATGGGAGGCGACGGTGGTCAGAGGGCCAAAGGTTGGGGGTAATGAGTTTGAGGGGCAGTCGATCCGCCGCTTGCGATTTCACGCCGGCGGCGTCTATTTCTTGGATTCTTCCTTCTTTTCCGGCGACGACGTGACCAGCACGTGCGGCCGGCCAAAATACTTCTGCGCGGCCCGGACCACCTCCGGAAGCGTCACGGCGCGGATGCGCTCGTCAAACGCCGCCCGATAATCATACCCGAGTCCATACAGTTCGTCGAGCGCCGCCTCCTGGGCTTGGCTGGCGATCGTCGTGTTTTGCTGGGCGTGCAGGGCGATCACCATGCGCTGAGCCGTTCCAAACTCCTCTTGCTCGATCTTGCCCTGCTTGGCCCGATCGACGTTCCGAAGAATGCGGCCCACCACCTCGTCCAGCTTGTCGGGCCGGGTTTGGGCCAGGATTTGGAAATAGCCCGCGGCAGGCCCGGTCGCTTGAAATGCGTGAACGAAATACACCAAACCCTCGCCGCGCAACTCCTCGTGCAGCCACCCGCCCGGATACGAATAGCCCGACATGATCGCGTCCAACAGCGTCATCGCCGCGTAGTCTTGTTTCTCCAAAATGCTCGACGTCGGATAGCCGAACAACGCCATGGCCGTCGGCTTGGCGATCGTTTTCCGTCGCACAACGGTCTCCGGCAGCGCGTTGCTTTGGTCGAAACGAATCGCCGGTCGTTGGTCGCCGGCCGGCTTGAGGCGGCCGAACAGTTTCTCAACTTGTTGCAAGGCCGCGTCGGGCTCGATGTCGCCGAACACCGTGACGATCATATTCTCGGGCACGAAATATCGGGCGTGATAGGCCCGGAGATCTGCGGCCGTCAATCGTCGGACCGATTCGATCGTGCCGCCTTGAAGGACGTGATACGGCGTGCCCGAGGGCAGAGCTTTGGCGAACAACTCGTTGATCTCTTGATAAGGATCGTCGGCCCGACGAGCGATCGCGCCCAGCGCCAGCCGTTGGACCTTTGCGTATTCCGCCTCCGGGAACGTGGGCCGGCAAAAACACTCGGCGAACAAGGCCGCGGCGCCGGGAAAATCGGCCTTCAGCGCGGTCACGCCGCCCAACACCGTGAACCGCCCGGCGCTCATGCCAAACTGCGCCCCGATGGAATCGAAATAGTCGGCGATTTGTCGCGCCGAGTGATCGGCCGTGCCCATGTCCAACATCGCGCCGACCAACGCGGCGCGGCCGGCCGTCGCGTCGTCGTCGACCAGCGACCCGCCCAACACGATGGCTTGCAGATTGACCAGCGGCAGATCATCACGCCGCTTCAACAGCACCCGCAATCCGTTGGGCAGTCGCACCAGTCGGACCTTTTGTTTTCCGACGTCGGAGGTTTTCGCGGCCGACTGAGTCGCGCCGCCCGGCGGTGCAATCGTGACGCGATTGAGCCGCTCCGGCGTGAAATAGCGTCGGGCCGCGTCGCGCACCTGCTCGGCCGTGACTTTTTGGATGCCCTCGACGTAGCGGGCGTCGAACAGCGGATCGCCAGTGGCCAAAAAGTTTCGGCCCAGGCTTTCGGCCTCTTGCTCCGCCGTTTGGCGACCGAACACCAGCTCGGCGGCCTTTTGATTCTTGGCCTTCGCCAACTCGTCGGGCTGGACCAACTCGTCGCGCAGCCGATACACCTCGCGCACGATCGAATCGGCGGCTTTTTGCCACGTTTCGGGCCGGCTCACGGCCGACACGGTAAAAACTCCGTTGACGTAATGCGGCGTGTCGCTGACGACGCCAACCGACAGAACCGACTGCTCTTGATACTTCAGCCGCTGAACCAATCGGGAGCTTTCGCCTTCGCCGAGAATGTACGCCGCCACGTCGAGAGCGAACAAGTCGGAATCGGACAGCTTGACGGTCGGCCACGCAAAGACCATGTCGTAGGCGGCCCCGTCCATTTCGCGGGTCGCCTCGCGCGGCGACAGTTGCCGCGGCTCATCCTCGAACGGCACGTAGGTTTCATAACTTCTCGGCGTGCCGGCGTATTGCTTCGCCACCTGTTGAAGCACCGCGTCGGCGTCGACGTCGCCCGCCACCACGAACACCTGATTGTTGGGCACGTAGCGACGATGATAAAAGTCCACAATCGCGTCCTTCGTCGTGGCGTTGAGCACGTCGAGATATCCGATCACCGGATGCCTTGCGGGATGGGTCGTGTAGACCGTCTGGTTCAGCATCGTCCAAAGCACCCGGCCGCGGTTGACCTCGCCGTCGGCCAACTCGCGTCGGACCACCTTGAGCTCTCGGTCGAACTCCGACGGCTCGAACTTCGCATGTTGCATCGTGTCGGCGAGCAGTTCGATCGCGGTCGGCACGTTTTGGGCCGGGCAACTGATGAAATAGGTCGTCATGTCGGTCGACGTCGCGGCGTTCGTGGCGCCGCCGAAACCGTCGACGATCTTTTCAAACTCCTTCGACGTGCGCGTCGGCGTCGCGCCCCCGGCCACCACGTGTTCGAGCACGTGGCTCAAACCGGCCCCAAGATATTTGCCCTCATAAGCGCTGCCGGTGTTCTTCACAAAACATCGCACCGTGGCGATCGGGGCCGTGTGGTTTTCTTGAACGATGACCGTCAGTCCGTTTGAAAGCGTCGCCAACGTGACCTGATGCGGCAACCGGTGCAGACTCTCGCATCGCGGCGGCTGAGCCTGCTCGCCTCGGACCGCAACGGCCGTCAGCATCAAAACGCAACCGACGACGCATCCGGTCGTGGACAGACTTTTTCTCATCGGGAACTCCTCAAGAAAGGACACCGAAAGTTTACCATCTTAACAGATGGCCATGGAAATCCCGATGGCGATTTTTGATTAAATAGAGAAAATACGAAAGATGCGGCAACTCGCTTGGTCACGGTCTGTGTGAAGTGGGGAAAAGGAAAAATGGAAAAAGGGGAAGGCGACGTTTGGAACTTTTTGAAGATGTCCGCAATATTACGGACTATTGCAAAATTCGGATGACATATCCCCTCTCCCTCCGAAAGAGGGTTAGGGTGAGGGCAGTTGAGCGAGAAAACCTTGTCATACTTACGCGACTTCACCAACCACCCCATCTCTCAAAGTGAGAGAGGGGGTGGCTATTTACAAAAGTCCATTTCCCCTTTTCCCCATTTTCCCATTGCTCCTCTTCACACTGAAGAAGACGGAGGAAGATTGTCCCGCGGCCGGGCGACGTTTTGGGGCTTTCCGGGAATTTTTGGTGGAATTATGCCCAATTCCCCTTGTCGCAGCAGGCGGGTTTAGGTATTTCTACGCGACCTTGTGCGGATCCCAGATCTTTATTGCGCAAACCGGACCACAACGGAAAGAGCCACGGATGGCCAATCTCCGACCCGACACCCACGTATCCGGCGACCGGCGGCTGGTTCGGCTTGGCCGGGCGGCGCTCTTGTCGCTTGTGTGGCCCGCGCTAGTTTGCCTTGGCGCGGAAACGCCGGACGCAAAACCGGCGGATGCGTCGGCCGCACCGGTCGATAAAGTGATGGACGTTCGGATTCAAGGCAACAAGACCTTGCCGCTGGACAAGATCTTGCCGAGCATTCGGACTCGGCCTGGTCGGCCGTTCGATCAGGAGTTGATCGAAGAGGACGTTCGCCGCCTCGACCACACGCGTCAGTTTGTCAACGTGAAAACGTACTGGCAGCAAGTCCGCGGCGGGCGGGTCGTGATTTTCGACGTCGTCGAGCGCCCGGTGCTGCGCGAAGTGAAATACATCGGCTGCAAAGACGTCCACATGAAGACGCTGAAAAAACACGCCGAAATCAAAGTCGGCGATCCGGCCGATCCGTTCCAAATCGAGGAAGCGCGTCGCAAGCTCGAAGAGTTTTACCGCTCGCACGGCTACACCGGCGCAAGGGTCACGCTGTTGGAAGGCGACAAGCCCGAAGACCGCCGAGCCATCTTCCTCATCAACGAGGGCGGCAAGCAAAAAGTTTGGCAAACGTCGTTCATCGGCAACACGATCGCCAGCGACGACCGCCTGCGGACGCAAATCAAAACGAGCCGGCCGTTTCTGTTCCTTTTCAAAGGCGAATTGGATCGAAAACAACTGGACGAGGACGTCAAGCAATTGACGAACTACTACCGCGGCCTCGGATTCTTTCAAGCCCGGATCGGCCGCGAGTTGGAATTCAGCGAGAAGCACAATTGGGTCACCGTGACATTCGTGATCGACGAAGGAATGCGGTACAAAGTCCGCAACGTCTCGGTGCTCGGCAACACGAAATACAAAAGCGACGAGCTGACCAACGCGCTGAAGCTGAAGGACGACATTTATTTCAACCAGGCGCAGATGACGTCCGACGTCGCGACGATTCAGGACAAATACGGCGCCATCGGCTACGCGTTCGCCGATGTGAAGGCCGACCCCAGATTTTTGGAAGAGTCCGGCCAGCTCGATCTCGTTTACAACATCAAGGAAGGTGACCGCTGTCGGATCGGCGCGATCAACGTCGACATCCGCGGCGACTATCCGCACACCCAATTGACGACCGTCCTCAACCGGCTGTCGTTCCGGCCGGGCGACGTGTTCGACATTCGAGAAATCCGGGCCAGCGAGCGGCGAGTCAAGGCCAGCCAGTTGTTCGAGAACAATCCCGCGGCGGGCATGACGCCCAAGATCGTCTTCAGTCCGCCGGGCCAAGACGGCCAGAATCCGGAAGAGGAAGACGAAAACAAAAGCGAAATGGCCCGAAAACCCAAGCGGCGACGCGCCCCGTCCGACGACGGATTCCGCGGCCAAAGTCCCGACTCCGCCGACGGCGTGCGAACGCTCGACGTCACCTTGGATTGCGGACGTTATGTCGGTCCCAATGCCAACGCCAACGACGACGGAGCGGCCGTCCGCCGGGTGGTGGTTCCGTCGAATTCGAATTCATCCACTTCGAACGATCTGTTGCGGATGGCGGTCGATCTGCGCGAGTCGATGGCCGCGGCGCGATCGGGCCAACAACCGCTCAACCGCGTGATTCCGACCCAGTACACCGAATACGCGCAAACGCCGAACCAAACCAATGCGAACGCCTCCAGCGGCGAGCCCCTTCGTTGGACGTCCGCAAGCGGCACTTCCTCGACCCCGACGACCAGCGGCAACCAAACCGCCGCGACGCAGCCCGCCCCGGCCCAATCGTCGCCCGGCTATGGCCAGCCTTGGCCTCGGACCGGCGGCGCGCCGCAACAACCGGTCGAGTCGCCGCAAGGTCCCTACGTGCCGGGTCCGATTTTCAGCGAGAGTTCGCCGTTCCGCGGCGGCGCGCTCGGCGAGGGCGAGGATCTACGCGATTTGCCGATGACGATCCGGGCCAACGAGGCCATGACGGGCCGCATCATGTTGGGCGTCGGCGTCAACTCCGAAGCCGGCCTGGTCGGCTCCGTGGTGTTGGACGAGCAGAACTTCGACTGGACCCGGTGGCCCACCAGTTGGGAAGAAATTCGCAACGGCACAGCCTGGCGAGGCGCCGGCCAACGGTTCCGCATCGACGCCATGCCCGGCACGGAGACCTCGAATTACGCCGTCACCTACCAAGACCCCTTTGTGTTCAATACGCAATGGAGCCTCGGGTTGAGCGGTTTTTGGAACACGCGCATCTACAACGAATACACGGATGAACGGCTCGGCGGACGCATCGCCATCGGACGCCAGTTGACGCCCGACCTCGCCGTCACCCTGGCCTACCGCGGCTCGAAGATCAACATCACGGACATCATCGACGACACGATCCCCGATCTGGCCGAAGTGGCGGGCCGCGATCTGGCGATGCACGCCTTCAAGTTGACCACGTCGCTCGACAAACGCGACAGCGCGTTCCTGGCCACCGAAGGCTATCTGGCCGAAGCGTCGATCGAACAAGTGCTCGGCTCGTACCAATACCCACGCGCCGAATTGGACCTCCGAAAATACTTCAAGCTGCACGAACGACCGGACGGATCGGGCCGCCACGTGTTGACGGTGTCCGGCCGCGCGGGCTGGACCGGCGACGACACGCCGATTTACGATCGGTACTATGCCGGCGGTTTCTCGACGATTCGCGGCTTCGCGTTCCGTGGGGCCTCGCCCGCAACCTATAGCACCAACGCCGGCGAGGTCGTCGAGTTGGGCGGCGATTTTATGCTCTTGGGCTCGGTCGAATACATGTTCCCCATCACCGCCGACGACATGCTTCGCGGCGTGGTGTTCTGCGACACCGGCACCGTCGAGCCGCAACTCGACGACTGGAGCAACCGCTACCGCGTGGCCGCCGGCTTCGGATTGCGCATCTCCGTGCCCGCGATGGGACCGGCGCCGATCGCCTTGGACTTCGCCTTCCCGATCTCCTGGCAGCCCGGCGACAAGGGCGAACTGTTCAGCTTCTTCATGGGCTTCGGACGGTAAAGACTCGCGCCCAACGATCAGGACTCAGTACTGAAGCAGGCTGATCGTTTTGTATTGCGACAGTCGCTGCACGCCTTTCAAACCGGACAATTCGATCAAAAACGCGCAGCCCACCACCTGACCGCCGGCCTGCTCGGCCAGTCGGCAACACGCCTCGGTCGTCCCGCCGGTGGCCAGCAGATCGTCGACGACCAACACCTTGGCGCCAGGCGCGATGGCGTCGCGATGCATCTCCAACGTGTCCTTGCCGTACTCCAGGTCGTAGGTCAGCGAGCGGGTCGGGAAGGGCAGCTTGCCCGGCTTGCGGATCGGCACCAACGAGGCGTTCAACTCCATCGCGACCGGCGCGGCGAAGATGAACCCACGCGCCTCGGCCGCCGCCACCACGTCGATCTTTTCGCGGCGAAACGGATTGGCCAGATCGACCACCGCGCGGCGAAAGGCCTCGGGCGACGCCAACAACGGCGTGATGTCGTAAAACAAAATCCCAGGTTTGAAGTCGCGGGTGCTGCGAATGTAATCGCTCAGTTTCAGGTCGGGCATGGTTTTGCAAACGCTCGGAGAGTTTTTCAAAAGACGGCGAAACCAACAGTATACTGCCGGACGGAACGGGGGGGAATGGGCTTTGCCGCTCGCTTAAGGTTCGATCGCCAACCAGCCCAGCGACGACGGCACGTGGAAATCCGGCTCGGCCGTCTTCGGGTTGATCCAACTGATCCAGTCTTTTTGGACCGAGGGCGGCGATTTCGGATCCGCCGGCCGCGCGGTTCGGTCGTGGCTGAATTCCGCCCGATAAAGTCCGAAAAGAACGGAATCGCCCGAGCCCGCCATTTGCTGTAGGGTCGCGCGCGGGATCCGTCCTTCGATTTGGTAACCCTTGGACGTGGACGTGCCGACGGCCTCAAAACCTTGGCATCGCCACGTCGGATCGAATTGGCGGTAGTAGGATCCCCGAAAATCATTCACCCGGCCGCGCGGGTCGATTTCGAGGCAGTAATAATCCTTCATCTGGTGATCGCGGCAGAAAATCAGCTCAACGTGATCCTCGGACGCCACGTCGCTCTTGTCGCGCAGCCGGTCGAGCGCAACGACGTCGGGGTCCTCGACGCGAAATGCGAAATACAGAAAATCGTCGTTGGCGAACGCCAAAAATTCGGTCCGCGGCGCCGCGTCGCTTTTCCAAGGAAAAACAAAATGCCGCTCGACGTTCGCTTGCCGCCACTCGGGCTCGTCGAGCCGTCCGTCAAGCCGGATGTTTTTCTCGGGCAACTTGCAAGCGTAATATTTTCGGTCGGTCGGCCATCGCCAGCGATTTCTCGGATCGTAAGCGGGCCCGGAGTTCGGCAGCGGCGATTCAAATTGCAGTCGCCGCAACAGCGCGCGGCCGTCGGATGCCAACGACACTTCGGCCGAGAGCTGCCGGCCCGCCGCGGCCTGCTCAAACTCGCGGCCCGTGCCTTCTTGAACGTAGTAGGACTCGATGCCGAATTGGATTCGATCGCCGCCGGTGACGACGCCTTCCAGATATTTTCCGCTCGCGGGACGTTTTAGAGAAAACCCGGCGGCTTGCCAGTGTCGGCCGTCTTTCTCGGGTTTCAACGGCACGAACACCGTCTGACCGACACGGTCGGACGACCTGATGGGCAGATTTTTTAGCTCTCGGTCGGGCACTCGGCTGAAGTCGTAGTTGAGCGCCACGTAATCGCCGCGGAACAGCTCGCGCGGGTCGACCGGCGCCACGCGCAGCAACACGACCTCGCCGGTCCAAAGCGGCGCGGCCTTGAGGACGATCATGCCGACCAGCACCGCCAGTTGAAAGCACAACGCGCCGGCCAGAACGATTTTCGGCGCCGGTCCCGTCTCCACTTGGGAGATGGGTAGGGTGAGGGCCGAGACAGAAGGCGGACTTGTTTCGCCCTCGTTCCCGATCGCTTTCTCCATGGAGGAAAGATCGTCTTTTCGCCGCTGCCAAAATCGGGCGACGGCAAACAGTCCGACGCCGCAGAGCAGGAACATCAGCGCCGCGCCCAACATGCCGCCGACGCCGGAAAACAGATCGACGTAACGCAAAACCGCCCAAAACACGAAATAAAGCACGCCGACGGTGAACGGGCCCGTGCGATCCTCGCGCAGACCGACCCGCATCAGCCACAGGGCCAAAACCAGCATCATCAGATTGACGATCACGGCAGGCACGAGCACTTGCACGGTCCATTTTTCCACCGCGTAATCGCGACACGCAACGCCATGTTGATTGAACAGACCGTTCCAAAAACACAGGCCCGCCAACACGGCGACCAGCAACAGCGGGAACCATTGGCGAGCCAGCAGGCCCGCAAACGAACGGCGAGCGTCGGCGTTGTTTCGCTGCTGGAACAGCACGACGCCCAGCGCGGCCGCCGCGCCGATCACAGCGATCGTCAGTCCGGCGGCACAGTTTTCAGCGGCCGTGCCGCGACGCAGCCAGTTGATCAGATCGTCGGCAAAGCTCAAGGGGACCAGCGCGCCGCCGGCCAACAGAATACCGTAGATTCGGTAAGGCGCGGCACGCCGATCACCGACGCGATGCAACTGAGCGGCCGACAACAAAAGCGCCCCAGCCAGGCCGACGAACACCGTGGGGTCAACCTCCCATTGCCACGCGGCCGGCTGCAAAAGGGCCCACCACGCCAACACCGGAATGTACACGGCGATGGTCGTCAGCGATCGGCGTCGATAGGCCCAAATCAATCCCGGCAGCACCAACAAGGGCAGCGTGTACGCGCTGCGCGGAACGTAGGCCCAGCCGTGAAACAACCAGCGGCCGAACACATTGCAATCCAAAATCTCGCACCCGACCCAGATGGCCAGCAACCCGGCGTACAAGGCGTGCAGCAACGGCGTGTTCATGCACAACACGACCGGCAGCGTGCCGAGCGCCCAAAACCACAGCCCGTCGGGATAGTGCGCGTTGATGTTGAAAATCTGACCGATCAGCCAAATCGACGCGCCGTACAAGATGCAGGCCAGCAAAAAGACAATCTCTGACGTGAACGCCAAACGGCGGCGGAATCGCAGATACGACGCGGCCCCGAACGACGCGACGAGCGAGCCAAACAGAACGGCCAATTTCTCGGAGGCCGACATCGCCGACCAGTTGTAGCCCACCAAAAGCAGGACGGACAGGCCAACCATCAGCGCGGCGAGGCCGCACAACGCAAACACGGCCAAAAAACGTTTACGCCGGGCGTCGTCCGCTTGCGTTTCATACAGGTCGACAATTCGGGCGGACTGATCGCCGGAGACGATCCCTTCGGTTTGCCAAAAATCCAGTTCGCCGATCAACCACGCGCGGACCGATGGAACGATGGAACGTCGCGGCATGATTTTTCTATCTCCGGGTTCTTCTGCGATAGGAGGCGTCACGAGCGTCACGATATAACGCGGGCCGCGAGACGTCAATTAAGGTATACGTCGGCAGAGGGGTGTTGTCAAAACGATTTTGCTGGCGTATTCTTTTTGTGGCTTTCCGGAATTGCTGGATCGTTTTTGACACAACACAACCACGCCATGACGTCGAAAAAAACTTTTTCGGACGGTTTGCCTGACACGGATCCTCAAAAATTGCTGTCCGTTGCGGCGGAATTGTTTCGATCGGCGGCCCAAGCCGACTCGCTCGCGGCATTTTGGACCGGCACGCTGCCCATGCTGGCCGCAACGTTGGGGGCCGAATATCTCGCCTGTATCTCATCGACCGAAGGCCAGTGGACCGTTGCGGCCGAATGGGGGCTCTCAAAACCGCTGCCCATCGAATTGCTGGCCGACGCCTTCGATCGCGAAAGCCCTCGCGGTCAGTCCGGCTGGCTCGTCGTCCCGCTTTGGCCTCGCAAGGCCGACGGCCACGCGTTGATCGTTCGCATGGATCCGTCCGCTCCGATCGACGCGGCGATGGATTGGCTGGTCGACCTCGCGCCGACGGTGCGTCAAGCCGCCGAAGCCGCCATGCAACACGATCGGGAGCGTCGCCGGTTGATCCGCGCCGAGGCAATGTTGGAGATCGCCGGCCGGTGGAATCAAACCCGCGAGATCGAGCCGCTGCTGACCGAGATGGCCGAAGCGGCTACGCATTTGTTGTCGGCCGATCGGGCGAGCATTTTCTTGTGGGATCGGCCAAACCGCGCGTTGGTCGGTCGGCCGGCGTTGGGATTGTCGGACGGCGAGTTGCGCATTCCCGACGACAGCGGCGTGGTGGGCGAGGTGATTCGATCGGGTCGGCCGCGTCGCGTGGACGCCGCGCGCGAGCCGCAACAGATCGACCGTCGCGTCGACGCCCAGTTGCATTATCAAACGCGGACGGTGTTGTGCGTGCCGTTGCGCGGCCGATCGGGCGAGTTGTTTGGGGCGTTCGAGGCGTTGAACAAGCAGGCGGGCCAAAGTTTTTCGCAAGAGGACGAGGAAACGCTCGGCGAGTTGGCGGCCCATGCGTCCGTCGCGTTGGAAAACGCCCAGGATCGGCAGCGGTTGCTGTCGGTCAATCGGCAAATCGCCGACGAGGCCGCGGGCCGCGTGCAAATGATCGGGCAAAGTCCCGCAATCGAGGCCCTGCGTTCGATCGTTCGCCGCGTGGCCGACACCGATCTGGCCGTGTTGATTTCGGGCGAGAACGGCACGGGCAAGGAAGTCGTCGCGCAGTCGATCCATTATTTAAGCCGTCGCCGCGATCAGCCGTTCGTGGCGATCAACTGCGCGGCGATTCCCGAAACGCTGGCCGAGAGCGAGCTGTTTGGACACGAGAAGGGCGCGTTCACCGATGCGCGGCAGTCGCGGCCCGGCAAGTTTGAGCTGGCCGCCGGGGGCACGATTTTTCTCGACGAGATCGGCGATCTGAGCCTCGGCAGCCAAGCCAAGCTGCTTCGGGTGTTGGAGGAAAAAACGCTCGTGCGCGTGGGCGGGTCCGTGCCGATCCACACCGACGCCAGACTGCTGGCGGCGACGAATCAAAACTTGGCAGAGATGGTCCGCACGCGAAAATTCCGCGAGGATCTGTATTTTCGGCTGAACGTGGTGACGATGGAGTTGCCGCCGCTGCGCGATCGGGGCGACGACGTGCTGCTGCTGGCCGACCATTTTTTGGACGATTTTTGCCGTCGGGCCCGCCGCAAGACGCCCACCTTTTCGGCCGCGGCCCAAAAGCGGCTGCTCGAACACCCGTGGCCCGGCAACGTCCGCGAGCTGCGCAATCTGATGGAGCGGCTCGCCTACCTGTCCACCTCCGATCGGATCGAGGCCGAGGAATTGGCGTTCATCTTGTCGCCGGGCGGACGTGCGCCGACCGCCGTCGAGTTGGGCGAATCGCTCGCCGCGGCCACCGATCGGTTTCAGACGGATTACATTCGCCGGCAAATCGAGCAAAGCGGCGGCAACATGAGCGCGGCGGCCGAGCGGCTCGGGCTGCAACGGTCGAATCTGTATCGCAAGATGCGGCAGCTCGGGATGTAAGGCGAGTTCCACTGCAAAGAGCCTTGGATGCTCTTCCGCGAAAACGGTGGGGCGTTTCCTTGAAAAACGTTCCAACCGCTTGCGATTTCACAAAGAATTTAAAAAACAACGTCGTTCCACTGCGATTCGTGCGAAATTGCAAGCGGTTAGACGGCCGCGAGAAGAGTTTTTTCAGCCGTCGATTTGGCGATGGACAGCTTCGCAGAGCGACAGCATCGCGTCGACGCCGAGCGATTCGGCGCGCTGCTGGCCGTTGAGCCCTTGTTGGCGTAGGATCGCGTCGATCGCCGGCTTGTCCAACCGATCGCCGACGACGCTGAACAGCTCGGACCGCAAAAACTTTCGGCGGTGCAAAAACATCGCTCGAACGAACTCGTGAAACCGCCGACGATCGGAAATCCGCCCGCGCAGCGACGGGTCGGGCGTGATTTGCAGGAAGGCCGACGAGACTTTCGGACGCGGCCAAAACGCGCTCGGCGGCAGCGTGCGCAGGATTTCGACGCGGCACTGCGACTGCATCCAGATGCTCAGCGCGCCGTAGTCTTTTCCGCCCGGCGCGGCGGCGATCCGTTCGGCCAGCTCTTTTTGGACCGTGACGGTCATGCTCTGCGGCGGCGAATTCTCGGCCAGCAGATTGCTGAGGATCGGCGTGGCGGCGCCGTAGGGCAGGTTGGCGACCAGCTTGAAACGTCGGCCCGGCGCGGCGGCCATTTGTCCGGCGACGGCCTCCAAAACGTCGGGATTCAGGCGGTTTTTGTTCTTCAGCGCGTCGGCCTGAAGCTGCACGACGTTCGGAAACGCGTGCAACTGCTCGGCGGCCATTTGGAACATCGACGCATCGATCTCGACCGTCACGACGGCCGCGGCGCGCTGGGCCAATCGGGCCGTGAGCGAGCCGGTGCCCGTGCCGACCTCCAGAATCACATCGTCCCGCGTGATGTCGGCGGCGTCCAACAGCACGTCGAGCAAGTTCAAGTCGATCAGAAAATTTTGACCGAACTTGGTGCGCGGCCGGATGCCGGTTTCTTCAAACCGTTTGAGCAAAAACGAAAGCGTCTGACGCGGCGAATCTTCCGGTCCCTCGCCTCCCGTTTCCAGCCCTGCGTGGTTCATTGCCACTCCTTGGCCTCGACCAATCGCTGGACGTATTTGGCCAGCAGGTCGGTTTCGAGATTGACGCGATCGCCGGGCTGGAGCGGCCCCAGGGTCGTGACCGAAAGCGTGTATGGAATCAACGCGATGCTGAACCGATCGGGCTCGCAGCCGACAATCGTCAGGCTGACCCCGTCGACGGCGATCGAGCCTTTCGAGGCCATCTGCGCGGCCAGCTCTTTCGAGACGGAGAACCAAAACGTGGACCAGGGACCGTCGTCGTCGCGGGTAAGCAACGTGCCGACGCCGTCGATGTGGCCGCTGACAAAGTGGCCGCCCAACCGATCGCCGACGGCCAAGGCCCGTTCGAGATTGACGCGGCTGCCGGGCTTCAGCAGTCCGAGATTGGTGCGGGCGAGCGTTTCGGGGCCGGCCTCGAACGCGAACGTGTCGGCCCGACGATCAATGACCGTCAAACAACAGCCGTTGACGGCGATGCTGTCGGCCACGCGGGTTTCGGCGGCGATTTTCGGCTCGCGAACGATCAATCGGCAGCCCGGCGGCTCGGAGCGCAACTCCACCACCGTGCCCAACGCTTCCACAATTCCAGAAAACATCAAAACAACTCCTAAACCAGTTTCTAATCCCTAATCCCTAATCTCTCTCCTAAAACAACGGCTCTTCGGGCGGGCGTCGGTTGACCCATTTTTTCCAGGCCCAATCGATCGGACCGTAGAGCACGAACGCGCAGGCCACCATCGGCACGGCGTAGCCTCGGACGACCATGATCGCGACAAAACAGAACAGCACCGCCACGACGTGTCCAAAGCTGCGATGGCCGCGCAGCACGCGATTGGTGATGTGCGGATAGCGAATGCGCGAAACCATCAGCAGGGCCGTCAACACGGCAAAGTACGGCAATACCGCTTGCAACACGATGTCGACGCCGTCCTTCAACGGCGTGACGTCTTGCCGGAGCGTGTAAAACATGATGGCAAACCCCGCGATCATCGCGGCGGCGGCGGGACTGGGCAGCCCACTGAAATACAAATGGTCGTCTTCCTCGCTCGTCTCGACGTTGAACCGAGCCAATCGCAACGCCGCGCAGGCCGCAAACGCCGCCGCAATCACCCAAATCGCTTGATCGTAAAAATACGTGAATCGCGGACACAGTTTGACCAACAAAAACGCCGGCGCCACGCCGAAACTGACCACGTCGCACAGACTGTCCAACTGCGCGCCGAAGTCGGTCGTGGTTCGGGCCAGTCGGGCTACGTAGCCGTCCAGGCCGTCAAAAACCATCGCCAGAAAAATCAGGCAGCCGCTGGTCATCGCGTTCCGAATGTCCAACGGGTCGATTCCCGCGATCGCCTCGGGCTTGTCGATCCGCGAGGCCACGACGATGGCAAAAAATCCGCAGATCAGGTTGCCCAGCGTCAGCAGCGTCGGAAACACGGCGATGGTTCGGATCGGACGCATGGGGTAAAGAAGGGATTGGGGATTAGGGATTAGGATGAGGTTGCCCGGGACTTGGCGTCGTAGCACGCCAGGATGGTCGCGCCGGCTTGGATTTTTTGGCCGATATGGGTTTCGATCTTGAGATCGTCCGTGTCCTGGAGGATCAGCTCAGTTCGGGAGCCGAGTTTGATCATGCCGATTTTTTGGCCCCGGGCGAGCGACTGGCCGGGACGCAGGTCGCAAACGATTCGCCGGGCGATCGCGCCGGAAATCTGCCGGACGATCAACCGCCGGTGAGGCGATGGTTCTTCTTCCAGCCCGATCCACGTGTTTTCGTTTTTGATCGCACTTTCCGGATTCAACGCATTCAAAAAACCGCCGGGGTTGTAACGCAAGTCGATCACGCGGCAGGCGCACGGGGCACGGTTCAAGTGTACGTTGAAGATCGACAGAAAAATGCCGATCCGAACGGCCGGCCCGCCGATGAAGTCGTCGTGCGGCAACCGGGTGATTTCGACCACCTTGCCGTCGGCCGGCGCAACCAATCGACCCGGCTCGGTCGGCACGGCTCGCGGGGGATCGCGGAAAAAATAAACCACCAAACACAACGGAACGCCGGACGCCACGGCCAAATACCAATAGGGCGTCAACGCCAACAGGACCGTCAGCAGCAGCAGCGGCACGCCCATCAACACCAACTCGGCCAGTCCCCAGCGTGCAAACGGCAATCGGTCGCGCCACCGGAACGGATCGTCGGCCGGCTCCCAATAGCACGTGCAACGATTTCGGCAGTATTTCAAATCGCGGGGATCGAGGATTTCGTGCGGAGCGCCGGTCGGATCGCCGCGGCGTCGGGCGGCCATGCGGCGTACATAGCCGGGCCGGAATCGCTTGAGCCACGCGCGTCGGAACCGCCCCCAGGCCAACTCGATGCGATAGCACTGCCCACCCCCCGGTTGAATGGACGTCCAACAGTCCGGGAGCGGTTTGGGATCGAGTCGTTGTGGTGTGGAGGATTCGCTGAACATGCCCCCCATGCTATCGTTTTTCGCGGCCCGTGGAAAGGAAGGGCGACCGTCAAGAAACCGCCACATCATGACTGGCCATCGGACGCACGCACTTTTCGATCCGAGGCAAAACGTCTCGCCGCGACACTTTCAACTCGTATCGCGTTTGCAGGTTGAGCCAGAATTCCGCCGTGGTTCCAAAATAAACCGAAAGCCGCAAGGCCGAGTCCGCCGTGATGCCCCGTCGCCCGTGAATGATGTCGCTAATGCGCGCCACCGGCACGTCCAGGTCTCGGGCCAGCTTGTTTTGGCTGAGTTCGCACGGTTCCATGAACTCTTTCCACAGAATTTCGCCAGGACAAATAGGGTCGAGTTTTTTGGGCATGGTTGCTGTTTTCTCGAAAACCGTTAGTGATAATCCACAATTTCAACGTCGCGGGCGTCTTTGCCGTCCCAAACGAAACACACTCGCCATTGATCGTTGATTCGGACGCTGTATTGTCCGGCACGGTCCCCCTTGAGCGACTCCAGGCGGTTTCCTGGGGGCACTTTCAGGTCTTCCAGTCGTTCCGCGGCATCAAGCATCGTCAGTTTTCGCCTTGCCGCTCGCTCAATGGCCTGAAAGCGGCCGACGGCAACATCTTGAAACAGGTCGGCCGTGTCGCGGTCGCGGAAGTTCTGGATCATGGAACATCCATTCCGATTATCACATTCCTATAAACAGTATACCCTGTTCCGGCATGCCCGTCCAGACCATTCAGGTCGATTGCCGGACGGACCGATTCGCGATCTCGGGAAGGACCGTCCACCCCCGCTAGCCAATCGACAGCGGATCGGGCAAAATGGACCGATTCGTAATATTTGAAATCCGCAAACGTTATCCCCTATCCGAAATATGGAGTTTTTGACCATGAGTTCCACGATTGTAGACATCCGAGCCCGACAGATCCTCGACAGCCGCGGCAATCCGACCGTCGAAGTGGACGTCGAATTGGCCGACGGCTCGTTCGGGCGGGCGGCCGTCCCGAGCGGCGCCAGCACCGGCGTCCATGAGGCCCTCGAATTGCGCGACGGCGACAAATCGAAATACCTCGGCAAGGGGGTTTTGAAGGCCGTCGAGAACGTCAACGACAAGCTGGCCGACGAGCTGTGCGGAATGGACGCCCTCGACCAAGTGGCGTTGGACCATCGGATGATCGAGTTGGACGGCACCGAGAACAAGAAGAATTTCGGGGCGAACGCCATTTTGGGCGTGTCGCTGGCCAACGCCCGGGCCGCGGCCGACTGCTGCGGTTTGCCGCTGTTCCGATACCTCGGCGGCGTCGGCGCCCGACTGCTGCCCGCCCCGATGATGAACATCATCAACGGCGGTTCGCACGCGGACAACGCGGTCGACGTGCAAGAGTTCATGGTGATGCCGCTGGGCGTCCACAGTTTTTCCGACGCCATTCGCTGCGGCTGCGAAGTCTTTCACAATCTGAAAAAGGTGTTGCAGTCGAAAAAGCTTTCGACCAACGTCGGCGACGAAGGCGGTTTCGCGCCCGACCTGAAGAGCAACGCCGACGCGTTGGAAGTGATTATCGAAGCGATCGGCAAGGCCGGCTATGAACCCGGCAAGCAGGCGTTCATCGCGTTGGATCCCGCCGCGTCCGAGTTTTACGACGTCGAGAAGAAGCGGTACAACGTCGAGGGCAAGGACATCACGTCGGCCCAACTCGTGGACATGTACGCCAAGTGGGTCGAAAAATATCCGATCTGCTCGATCGAGGACGGATGCGCCGAAGACGATTGGGACGGCTGGAAAATGCTGACCGAGCGGTTGGGCGACAAAATCCAACTGGTCGGCGACGACCTGTTCGTGACCAACAGCAAGCGGTTGCAGCAAGGCATCGACGCGGGCGTGGCCAACAGCATCTTGATCAAGGTGAATCAGATCGGCACGCTGACCGAGACGATCGAAGCGATCGAGCTGGCCCGACGCAACGGTTACACGGCCGTGACCAGCCATCGCAGCGGCGAGACCGAAGATTCGACGATCGCCGACCTGGCCGTGGCGATGTCGACCGGACAAATCAAGACCGGCTCGGCCTCGCGGACCGACCGCATGGCGAAGTACAACCAACTGCTGCGGATCGAAGAGATTTTGGGCGAAGCGGCCCTCTACGGCGGCCCGCTGTTCCCGAAGAAGCGATAAGCGTTCGCCGCAAAACGCGACGAAAACGACCAAGCGAGTCCTTCCGGAGAATCTCTGGTTGGACTCGCTTTTTTATTGCCCGCAACAAAAAATCGCCGGTTTCTCGACGCCGAAGCAGCCAAAGGCCTGCAAGATCGCGACTCGTTGCAGTCAAAGAATTTGCTCCTTACGGAAGCGTCATTCGGCCTGACATTTTTTTATTCCCTGAATTAACGCTTCGGACTGGACGGGGTGGGCGGCGACTGCGTTGTGGACATGTTCGGCGGTGTGTCGGCAACACGGACCGAGAGATCGGCGTAGATGACTCGGTACTTCTTGCTGTCCTCCGGACGGTACCAGAAGATTGGCGTGTCAACCGCGCCGAGCGAGACGCCTTTGCCCACGTAATGGGCGTCGGCGGCCGGCGGAAGTTCATTGGCGAACATTACGCCTCGCTGAACCCGTCGCTGGGCTTCCATGAACTTCCGCGACTCTTCCGCACTGTCCCGCATCTGGGCTTCCGCGGCCTCTCTTTGGGCTTTCTGGGCCTTTTCCTTCTGGGCTTCCCAGGCTTCCACGCCGTTGAGCATCTGGTCTCCTAGAACCTTGCGGAACTCCTCCTTGACCTTCTGCTTTTCATTCGGCTTCTCCCTCTTGAGCATCAACTCTTCGAACTTGTGCCTTAGCTCCTCATTCGCCTTCAACTTCGCTGGAGCGAGATCCTCCCAAAGCATCTGGTTTACGATCTTTATGATCTCCTCTCCAAACTTTTGCGCCTGCAACTCATTTGGCTTCCCTTCCGTCATCTTGCGTATCCGCTCCTCAAACTCTCGTCTATGCTCCTCATTACCTTTCAACGTATCTAAAGCAAGGCCATCCCAAAGTTTCCGGACCGTCATGGGGATCACCATCTTGCTCATCTGCTCCTGCAATTTGTGCATGGGCTCCCGATTCGCCTCTTCATTCGCCTTCCCGTTGATGGTGTTGTCATAGATCTTGTCCGCGAACTCATCCATCTGCTCTTCAAGCTCGTTTCTCTGCTCCTCAAATGCCTTCCCGTTTCCCGTCGTGAGACCGAGATTGTTCCACATCATCTGGAAATTGAGCTTTTTCCAAACTATGAACGTCACCGCCCGCATATCGAGCGATTTCGGGAATGCGCCGCGGCTCAGTTTGGTGTATTCGCGGAACATCTCGATCAGATCCTTCTCCCCATGCAGGGAACCATCCAGCGTCTCGTTGCGTACCGTGTAGCCGGCCGGCGGCTCGAGGCTAAACAACGATTTGTCCATGTCCACGTTGAACTCGAAGCGGCTCATGGTCGCCTTCATATTGCCATCCATCCCCAAGGTCATTTCGACGCGGACCGGCATGCCGGTTTTTGGGTCGCCCCACAAATTCATGACCCCGCGCTCGCCGCTAATACGGAACCCGATGACTCGCTGCCCGTCGACCCGCTTCTCGCCGAGCGACTCGTGTTTGCTGTTTGGATTATCCCGGGCGTCGAGCAGCAGCGAACGATAACCGGCTAAAGAATTCCTGCCTTCGGCGGACTTGTATTTGGGCCTATTGGTGAAAGTTTGGATCGTGGCCTTCTTGGACGAGGTTTCCAGAGAAAGGCTCTTGCCTTGGGTCATGTCCTGGATCATTATCATCTTGGACCCGTCCGGCATCGCCGTCTCCTGACGCGTTCGGGCGTCGTCCAGCACCATCACCTCCGCCGTTGTCGTCACCGCGGGCGGATCCTTCATTTCCATGGTCATCTTGTACTTGACGCCCTTCGCTTCGAGGATCGGCCGGATAAAGTCCGCAAAGGCAAACGTCGCGCCGCCGCCGTGGAACCATACGGCAACTCCCATAATGGCCAGAACGAAAACAACCGCCGCCACAACGCGGAAAATTGGGAAACGCATCATCCACCTCCATGTGTTTAGGGAACGGACGAGGGCTGCGGGATGGATTGCCTGAGCCCGCGTGCGAATGACGGGTCGCCCTGATTCGTCGGATGCGACTGTCAACATCACTCGCTCGACAATGGCCTCCGCCGCACTCTCGGCCGGCGACGGCGCTTGCGCAAGCGCGCCGCACAACTGCGTCAGTTGTCGAAAACGCTCGCGGCAATCGGAACATGTCTCGATATGACGACGGAATTCTCGTTCTTCATCGGGTGGTAGGCAACCGGCCGCCGCCAAACTGATCGGCTCGGCCCAGCGTTCGCAGGGGTGATGGAGATCGTTCATGGTTGGCTCTCCCTGGACTCGCTGTCCGAAGAGAAAAGGTTCACGGCAAGATCCATTTGCCGCAACTTCTCCAATGCGTGATGCAATCGCGATTTCACCGTGCCCAACGGGCAGTCAAGAGCCGCCGCAATCTCGTCCAACGTCGCGCCCGCAAAGAAACGGAGTTCCACGACCAAGCGATGCTCGTCCGGCAGGCTCGCCACCGCTCGGCGAACGCGCTCGGCATCTTCAGACGCCTCGGCGGATTGATCGGGCGACCGCGCGGTGCATTGCGATTGGGCAATCGCGTCGGATGCGGAAAGCCCAGCGGCGCTTTGACCTCGCCGCCCTTTCAAAAAACGATGCCGCAGAATGCCGTAAAGCCAACTGGAGAACCGGCAACGACCATCGAAGCGCGCCAAGGATCGCCATGCTTCGACGAGCGTCTCCTGTGCAAGATCCTCGGCCCAATGGGGCTCTTTGCCAAGAGCCAACGCACAACGCCAAAGGCTCGCGGCATGCTGTTCAACCAACCGCTGAAATGCAGTCGCCTCCCCGGCCCGGGCACGGTCGATCAACTCGCGCTGGTCATCTTCGGGTGTGTTCACTATACCGATGATTCCCCTGGCGCCACGAAAAGGTTCACTTGCGAGAACTTTTTCTTGCGAATTCCTGCCGCACGGAAGCGCCATTCGTATCCGAGACAAAAATGGCCACGGCGCCGCCCAACGGGGCTCACCATCGCAGCGGCTTTTGCCAGGCTTCTTTCAGCGCGGTCAGATCGGCCTCGACCAGCGGCCCTTCGCCGGTGATTTCCAAACGCTCGCCGGCCGTCACTTCGCCGATGCGAACATTCGGCACATCGGCCATGGTTCGCTCGAACGCCGCGGCCTGCTCCGGCTTCACCTCGCAAAGGAACCGCGTGTTCGACTCGCTGAACAACTGGGCCTCGGCCGACAACGCGCTGTTTTTTCCTTCGCAAGACGATCCCGCAAGAACAATCTTCGCACCGCGATGGCCGGCCAGGGCCATTTCGGCCGCCGCCGCCGCCAGTCCGCCTTCGCTCAGATCGTGGCAGGCTCGAACCAGCCCGCCTTGAATCGCCGCGTGGATGGCCGCGAACGTCGCTTTGGCCCGGTCTGGATCGACCTTCGGCACGCTGCCGCCCGAGAGGTTTTCGACCATGGCGAAATGCGAGCCGCCCAGTTCGTCTTTCGTCTCGCCGACCAGATACAGCAAGTTGCCCGCCTCTTTCAAATCCATCGACACGCAGCGGCCCACGTCGTCCACCTGGCCCAAGGCGCTGATCAACAGCGACGGCGGAATCGCGATGGGCTCTTTCGCGCCGAGCGGGCGGAACTCGTTGTTCAGACTGTCCTTGCCGCTGATGAACGGCGTGCCCAACGCCACGGCCATGTCGCGGCAGGCCAACGCCGCGCGGACCAGCGAGCCGAGCGTTTCGGGCCGGTCGGTCGTGCCCCAGCAGAAATTGTCCAAAATGGCGATGCGTCGCGGATCGGCCCCGACGGCCACGCAATTGCGCACCGCCTCGTCGATCGCGCTGGCCGCCATCCAGTACGTGTCGAACTCGCCGTAGCAGGGATTCATGCCGCACGAAACGACGATGCCGCGACGGCTGGTCAGCACGGGCCGCACCACTGCCGCATCGCCGGGGCCGTCGTTGGCCGCCCCGACCAGCGGTTTCAACACGCTGCCGCCCTGCACCTCGTGATCGTATTGGCGAATCACCCACTCCTTGCTGCACACATTGAGCGAGCCCAAAATTTTGAGCAACGCGTCGGTGTAATGGGGGGCGGGGGAGACATGGTCGGCCTCGTTCGCCCTCACCCTAGCCCTCTCCCGAGAGGAGAGGGGACTTGCGGAGAGCGGTTCAAAAATCGCGTCTCGCACCACCGGAGGACGGCCGTCGTGCAAAAACGCCATCGTTAGATCCGCCACCTGCTGATCGCCGTATTTCAGCACCAGACGGCCCGTCGGTTTGAACTGCCCGATCACCGTGGCCTCGACGCTTTCCGATTGGCACAGCGCCTCCAACTCCGGCCATTTTTCCTCGGGCACGGCGAAAACCATGCGTTCCTGGGCCTCCGAGATCCACATTTCGGTGTACGACAGGCCCTCGTATTTCAGCGGAATGCGTTCGAGCCAGACCTCCGCGCCGATTTTCTCGCCCATCTCGCCGACGGCACTGGAAAACCCGCCGGCGCCGCAATCGGTCACGGCGTTGTACAGCCCGCGGTCCCGAGCGGTCAGCAACACGTCGAGCACCATCTTTTCGGTGATCGCGTTGCCGATCTGCACGGCCCCGCCCGAGATGGTCTCGCTGTGGCTGTTCAACTCGGCCGAGCTGAACGTCGCGCCGTGGATGCCGTCGCGTCCGGTGCGACCGCCGACGGCCACGATCAAGTCGTTCGGCTGTTGATGCTTGAACGATCCATCGCACGGGATCAGTCCGATGTTGCCGCAATAGACCAGCGGATTGCCGAGGTAGCGAGGGTCGAAATAGATCGCACCGTTGACGGTCGGAATGCCCATCCGGTTGCCGTAATCGCGCACTCCGGCCACAACACCCTTCATCACGCGGCGCGGATGCAGCACGCCCGGCGGCAGCGAATCGGCCGGCGTGTCGGGCGGGGCAAAACAAAACACGTCGGTGTTGCAGATCGGTTTGGCGCCCATGCCCGTGCCCATCGGGTCGCGGATGACGCCGCCGATGCCCGTGTTGGCGCCGCCGTAAGGCTCCAACGCCGACGGATGGTTGTGCGTCTCGACCTTGAAGCAGACGTTGTACTGGTCGTCGAACCGGATCACGCCGGCGTTGTCCGAAAACACGCTGACGCACCAATCTTGCGGGCCGGCCGCTTTGCGAATCGTCTGCGTGGCCGCAAAAATCGTCTCCTTGAGCATGTTCTGAAACACTTGCTCGCCGTGTTCGTCGCGATAGCGAATCCGCCCGGCCAGCGTCTTGTGGCTGCAATGCTCGCTCCAGGTTTGGGCGACCGTCTCCAGCTCGACGTCGGTCGGGTCGCGGTCCAACGCGCGAAATTGAGCCTGAATGGTCTGCATTTCGACCAGCGACAGGTAAAGTTGACCCTCGCGGCTAAGCCGTTCGAGCGCCGCGTCGTCCATCGCGCGGATCGGCACCGTCCTGCGTTCAAACCGATAAGGCGACCCGACGTGCAGCCGGTCGAGTTTCAGCGGCCCGACAATCGCCACCTCGACGGCGTCGTTGGCCAACGCTTTGGCGCAGAGCACCTGGATGCGGTCGTCCGACAGCGGTCCGACGGCGTATTTTTTGAGCGTGCGAACGGCGGTCACTTCGGCCCCAAACCCCATGTCGGCGATGGCGGTCATCGCGCTTTGAGCCACGGGATCCATCACGCCGGGCTTCGGCAACACGTGAATCCAATGGGCCCGGCCCTCGGGCAGTTTCGCCAACCGAGGGTCGCCGACCGGCGCCACCACGGTCCGCTCGACCACGCGATCGGCCAGCAATTGGCCGGCGATCCGCTCGACTTGTTTTTGGTCGAACTCGCCCTCGATCAAATAACCCCGGGCCGAGGTGACGGCCAATCGATCGGCCAAATGCAACTCAACCGCAGCGGCGGCCACCTCCGCAGCGCCCAAGTCCGGCTGTCCGCCGGCGGCGTAAATGTCAACTTCCCAAAGCATTGCGATTCTTCTCGGCAAAGGTCCGGAAACGAGAATCCGCCCATTGTATCAAAATGCGACGGCGTGGGACGGGGGGGAGTCCCAATAAATGGCGAGCTGCCCCCAGATATAGTGGAAAGATGTTGCGGGTACCTGCCCTGAGCGGTGTCGTGAACAAAACGTAGTCACGCACTGATCGTGACGTCCGGCTTTTCGCCGAATCTACGGTTCTCACGCAAAGTTGCGAAGACGCAAAGGAAAAAAGTAAGGTGCGTGCTCGTCACACACTCGATGGTTCTTGGCAGGTGGACGTTGAATTTGCCCGTCTCAGACGGTATCCTTGAAGTGGCGGACGTGAAAACGGTCAATCGGGGGATGGTGAAAATGCGACTCAAAGCTGTTTTGGAGCCCAGCGACGAGGGCGGCTACACGGTGACGGTGCCGGCGCTGCCCGGCTGCATTTCTGAGGGCGACACTCGGGAGGAAGCTCTTCGCAACATTCGGGAAGCCGTCGAATTGTACCTGGAATCCGTCGAGGACGACCAATCGTTCGCTCCGAACGCGGAATTGTTGGAATTGACGGTATGAGCAAAGTCCCGAGCTTGCCCTACGAAAAAATCATCCATGCGCTGCAACGCGATGGATGGATTGTGATTCGCCAACGGGGAAGCCACGTTCGGCTTCAAAAACACACCGCCGCGGAAACTCTCAAGCTGACCCTTCCCGCCCATCGCCCAGTCAAACGTACCACGCTGTCGCATATTTTGAAGCAGGCGAAAATGTCCGCGGACGATTTGATTCGCCTTCTTTAGCGAACAGAACGCCGAACACTGCGGAAACAGCCCAGAAGTGGCCTGGCTGCCATACAAAGAAATCAAAGACCCGCTCCAAGGCGTGCGAAAGATATAAACAGCAATCCAACACGTTCGAGGTCCTCTGGACGGTAGTTGCCCCAAAAAACAGGCTCGCTTTCCTGCCAGATATAACGCACGACACCCAAAATTGCACGCGAACGGGACAACAAGGGGACGAGGGGGAGTCCCGACAAAATGGCCAACCACCCCCAGACATAGTGGCAAGACATTGTGAATCCCTACACCGAGCGGTATCGTGAAAGGAACAAAGAAAAAGAACGTCCGACGTGTGGCGTTGGCAAACCTGCGGTGGATTCATCAAAACCATCGCCGTCCTATGAGAACGTCGTCGGTGAGTAAAGCCTAAATGGTGGTAAGAAGTAATCCAACGTGAGATTCATTCCACTTAGCGTCTGCCTTCTCGCATTCTGCGCCACCCGCTTTCTTTGCGCCGACGGACCCGAGGTCGACTCCATCGATTACGCGCATCCAGACATCTATCGAGATTTTCCCGACTCGCTTGGCGATCGAGCGGCCATCTTGGCGCAAGCGTCAAAACTCAAGGGGAAGTCGAAATTGCAGACGATCCGCAATGTTTTACACTGGATGGATAAAAATCTTCAGTATGACGGAAAGATCGCCTATCAGTGGCGAAACTACGACGATGTGATGCGAGAGAAGAAATACGGAGGATGTGCCGATCAAGGGATCGTCTGCGGCGTTCTGCTCAAAGGAGCCGGCATTCCCACGGTCTGGGTCAAAACGATGGACGTAGCCTGGATCTGGACTTTCAAGAAGGAGCGTCCCTTCAGCTCCTGGTCGGGTCACGTTTTCTTGGAGGTGTTTGTCGACGGAAAATGGTCGCTTCTCGACCCGGGGGGCAAGACTCTTTACCAGAATTATTCTCCCAAAATGAAATTGCTTCCGGGGCAGCGGTTCGCCTATCACAAAGGCAACGATCCCAAAGCCATGGTGATGTCGCTGCAATGGGAGGAATGGAAGAAGCAAACCACCGCTTACTTTCGGCAATTGGACGAAACGCTCCTCCCGGTGGACGAAAAAGGCGGGACTTCGCTTGTACCGATGGCTTACGTGATCGGCAACTCTCCGTATTATCAGGCCTTGACCGCAATGGCGGTTAAGTCCGGTCTCCGTGCCGCCACTTCGTTCAATTGTCAATACGATAAGTATCTGCCCGAAGCGAATGGGCATGTCATCCTAATCGAGACGCACGAGGGAAAGCCTATTGTTCCTCAAAAAGTCTTGGAAAAGTATTATCCCAAGGCCTTCGCCGGTTTGTCCCGACCGTCAAAATCCATTCGGATCAAAAACACACGGATCGTATTCGTCGATCCCTCGGAGCCGTCTCAAAAAGCTATCGAAAAGACCCTGTCAGAATTCGCCGAAACTCCCTGAAGATAGTGAGACTTCCGTACGTAGAGATCATCGTCATCGCGACGACGTACGCGCCAGTGATCAGCAACATTCCGATCGCAGCAGAAAAAAAGGAGCCATTACTGAAATTACTTATTTCGGTAAGGCGAGATTATGTTCGTGCAAGTGAAACGGGGCGAGTGTCGCTGTGGCTTGGCCAGTGATGCACTTGCAGCAAGGGGCAACACACCGCGATGAGCCAATTCGCCTTCCATCCCCGGAAAACGAACATCCGAAAAGCCCGGGCTGACGATGCGTCGGCGGCGTGGGAGATACGCAATGCCGCGATCCTCCGCCAATGCAAAGGACACTATCCACCGGAGCTGCTTGCGATTTGGACCAACGGCGCGCTCACCGAAGAATTCGTCCAATTCGTCGCCGAACACTTCTACGTTGCCATCCTCGACGAGGCGATCGTCGGAACCGGAATGATCGACTGCAAAACAGGTCGGTTGGATGCGATCATGGTGCGGCCAGACCTGATGCGACAAGGCATTGGCCGGCAGATGGTGTCATTTTTGGAGGATATCGCCCGCGCAGCAGGCTTGACGGAATTGACGCTCGATTCGACCTTGAACGCGGCCCCATTCTATCGAAGCTGCGGTTTCGTGGGCGAGGCAATCGGAAAATACCAATCGCCTCGCGGCATCACTCTCGATTGCATCCCAATGAAAAAATCGCTTCGCTCGGCAAGATAATGCCGCCGAAAGGACCCGTGGCTCCAATAGGTTTGCAGTCGCGCCGCTCAGCAGGTATCGTAGAGCAACATAATCTCGCGCCGTTTATTGTACCCAATTTTTTCACCCAATCATGGTGCGTGCTTGTCGCGCACCCTATGGCATGATAAAGCCGATCCAATGGTGGCTCGCCGTGACGCTCACGATCGCTGCCTGCAGCGGCCGTATCGCTGTCGCTTCCGAGTGGAAACTGGTCTGGGGGGGGGGGGGGGATAAACGGGACAGGGGGATAAACGGGGGGGATAAACGGGACAGGTCTAATTATTGTGTTCGCTTTTCAGTCAGATATAACTCGCGACGCCCAAAATTGCACGCGAACGGAGGCCGCAAGGGGCGAGGGGGAGTCCCGGCAAATGGTGAGCCGCCCCCAAGATTGGTGGGAAGTTGTTGTATTTACCGATTTCCGGCAGTATCGTGAGACGGCAAGAGCAAAAAGCCCCGCGGCAGACGCGGCAAAATAAATTAAATCGTTCCGCCCCCTTTTGTTCCTCCAATCTTATGAGAGACTCTTACCGAATCCTTCGCTTTCTTGTCATCGCAGGCGCAGTCATCGTTGGTGGCCCTGCGATGGTCGTCTATGCCACTTGCCATGGCCATGGGGAGACGATGTTCGCGGAGGAAATGATTATGTTCGTGTCGCTTGGCGCCGGAGTCTATGCGTGCACTGCGGTCGGATATTGTCTTCTGCGTACAGTGCAACGCCTAAAACTTCGCGCCGGTTCTGCAACACGATACTACCTCCCGGCCGTAGCCTTTTCTCTCGTCTTGCCGTCAATGCTTATGTATAGTTCGCGGGCTATGTGGCCACACGTGTTCAGAGGCGACAGCGGTTTTGCTTTTTTTGCCGCACCGTTCATGCTAGCGCCGTTTGTGGGCTCTGTATTTGTGGTCTTCACGATTGCCTTCTTTATGTTCCATTCGCGGTCCGAAAGCGAAACGCCTAATACGCACCCTACGTTGAAATAGGATACAATAACGGGACATCACGGATATTGGCCGTTTCGGTAAGGTGGAATAGTGAATTGAAAATAGTTCTTCTCCCGTTCCCTTCCGTTTTTTACCCACAAATCAGTGATGTCCCCTTTGTCTATCTCCTAGATACCGAGAAACAACCGTATTGGCAGGATAGTTTTGCAACGGACGTGAACGATGCTTGATAATGTGCCTGACATTCCCATACTTGGGCGCGTATACGGTTTGCCAAGTGGCGGCTTGCGTGTTGCGATCCTAGTGCTTGCTTTGGCCATACTTGGATGTAATACCAGAGAGCCTCCAATGCCACAATCTCCAACACAACATGAAGAATGTGGTCTCACGCTACAAGTGAGACGATTACCGTTGAAAAATTCCAAAACGAACAATGTCGAATACGTTGAGGAAATTAAAAACACTTCGGATCGGCCGATCTGTTTTGCACTGCGGAACGGTGATTGCCAACTTGTTCAAATTGCGAGCAGAAAGTTTGTTGACGGGAAGCTCGTTTTGGTACGCCACCGCGAACCAAAGGATTTTAGTCTATTTGATAGGGACTCGGAATCAGATCGGCAGATCGTAAATGGGTTTATATCGAGCAGTTCCTCATATGATGGAGGGGAGGTGATTGAGCCGTCCGAGACGATAACATATCCATCGGAGTCGTTCGTCATCTTACGCGCTGGGTTGTACCATTTACAGAGTAAATGGTCTGTTGATATTTTGGATGCTCGTGAGGCTCCTCATTACAAAGTATTGAGAAAGTGTACGATTCGATCTAATGTTTTGGACTTGGACATTGTGAAGGATGATAGGGCGGACCAAACGGTACATCACGGATATTGGCCGTTTCGGTAAGGTGGAATAATGAATTGAAAATAGTTCTTCTCCCGTTCCCTTCCGTTTTTTACCCACAAATCAGTGGTGTCCCCTTTTCGGACTCCAACTAATGGCACAAACCATCAATGTGGCTTCTATTGTGTGCTTTGCACTAAGCATTGCGGCGCTCTGGCTAGGCCATCGAATCCGGTGGTCGGACAAGTTCCCTGGCGATCGTGGATTCGTTGTTTACCACCTCCTCTTCTACACGGCGGTCGGTCTGATGTGTGTAGCATTCGTGCTTGCCGTATGGAGCGCTCTGTTGGTGAGGGGGGGCACTAGAGCTGGGCTGGTCTTAATGATTAGCGAGGAGGGTGCAGAATGAGAGTGATTGCTGCCTTATTGGCTCTTGCATGTTTTCTCGTAATTATCATTAACGAAGGTATCCGTGCCAAGTATGGATTCATCTCGAACAAGCATTTTTTTTGGTTCTGGGTCGTTTGGGCGTTGGTGATAGCCGGATTGGGTATTTCCGTTGGCATATTGCTCAGAGACGTGATTCACTGATTCTCAGAAGACGAAACCGGAACATTTTTGATTTGTCGCTTTCCATCCCTTTGCGCCCACAAGGAACTAACGCCGTGGCCGAACCAAACACCGATCAGTCAAGTAGGTCAGGCACCCCGTGCCTGCCCCTTTCGATAGGAGACCGGATATCCTGTCAGGCACGGAGTGCCTGACCTACCTGCTACCTGCCGACAAAGCCCGCGGGGCCCAACAACAGCACACCATACGATTGGACGACTGCCGTACGATATTAAAACGCGACTTTCGGGACGGAAAACGGGACATCACGGATATTGGCCGTTTCGGTAAGGTGGAATCGTGAATTGAAAATAGTTCTTCTCCCGTTCCTTTCCGTTTTTTACCCAGAAATCAGTAACGCCCCCCTTTGTCTGCCCCCCTTGCCTGTCCCCAGAAGGCGGTAAAACAAAATTAAGTTTTGCCCTTTTTCTTCTTCCCACCCATCGCATCTGTCGTGTTATACTGGACGTTTTGGTAATCCGATGGGAGAACGACGATGAAACTCGGAATCGTGGGCGGCATGCTTGGATGCTTGTTTCTCTCGGGCTCGCCGGCGCCGGCCGACACCGCGGTCAATGAACTCCTCTGGTATCAACGGCCCGGCAAGGAGTGGAACTCGCAGTCGATACACCTCGGCAACGGCTGGTTTGGAGCGTCGTTTTTTGGGAACGCGAAACAAGAACGGTTCACCCTTGGCGAAAAGACTTTCTGGACCGGCGGACCGGGCGATTCCAAAACGAACTCCTACGGCGTCCGACCCGGCGGCAAGGAACACATTGCGGAGATTCGACGGCTGATCCTCGCGGGCCGCATTCCCGAGGCCGACGCCTTGTGGTCCAAGTACATGCAGGGCGATCATGCGGTCACCTTATTCGGCTCGCTCTCCACGATCGGAAATCTCACGCTGAACTTTCAAAACCACGACGGCGCCGTCGCCAACTATCGGCGGGAACTCGATCTGCGGCAGTCCGTTGCTTCGGTCGCCTATGAGGTCGCCGGGGTCCGCTACCGCCGCGAGTATTTTTGCAGTTATCCCGCCCGCGCGCTCGTGATGCGCGTGACTTGCGACAAGCCGGGCGCGTTGAGCTTCGACGTCGGTGTGGATCCGGCCCATAAGAAACGCAGCCCAACCGTCAAGGTTACGCCCGAGCGCGGCCTTTGGGAGTTGAACGGCAACATCGACGACAACAACCGCCCGTATCGGATCAAAATCAAGGTGCTGTCGGAGGGCGGCTCGCGGAACGCCAAAAACAACCGCCTCGCGGTCAAGGACGCCAATGCGGCAACGGTCATCTACACCGTGGCCACGGATTATCTTTTGAAACCACCCGAGTACCGCGGCGCCGATCCGGAAGCAATCACCGCCGACGTTCTCAAAAAACTGGAAGGACGCAGCTACCACGACCTCCGCGCCGAACACGTGGCTGATTACCAGAGACTCTATCTGCGTGCGCAGTTTCACCTTGACGGCCAACTCGCGGAACGCGCGAATCTCCCCACCGATGAACGCTGGAAGTTCTACAGCAAGCTCGACGACGCGGACCTTGGGCTGCGTGAATTGGCGTTCAACTTCGGAAAATACTTGTTGATCGCGGCCTCGCGGCCGAAAGCGTTGCCGAGCGGGTTGCAAGGCGCGTGGATCGGCGATTTCACCGCCCCGTGGAACGGAAATTATCAGATCAACATCAACATTCCGTTGATCTACATGCCGGGCAATGTTTTGGGGCTTTCGGAATGCAACGAGCCCTTCCTCGACTGGATTCGCGCGCTGGTGGTTCCCGGCCGCGAAGTCGCCAAGGCATATTACGGCGCCCGTGGCTGGGTCGGCCACGCCACCGGCAACATCTGGGGCTTCGCCAGTCCCGGCAGTGATATCGAATGGGGCGCCTTTCCGTCGGGCGCGGCGTGGGAATGCCGCCACCTCTGGGAACAATTCGAGTTCACCGGCGATCGCCATTACCTTCGCGACCACGCCTATCCGGTCATGAAAGAAGCGGCGCAGTTCTGGCTGGAAAATCTGACCGAATACCATGGATCGCTCGTCGCCACTCCCGCGGTTTCGGCGGAACAACGCTCGCCCAAGGGCTTTCTCCTGCCATCCATGCAGGACGTCGTCTTGGTCGGCGACTTGTTCGACAACGTCGTCAACGCGTCGAAAATCCTTGGTGTTGATCCGGAATTTCGCGATCGCGTCGCCAAAACGCGGGCGAAGCTGACGCCGCTGAAGATCGGCCGACTTGGCCAGTTGCAGGAATGGGTCGAGGACGTGGACGATCCAAACTGCCATCACCGGCATTTCATGCACCTGATGGCCGTGCAGCCTTGCCAGCAAATCAATCCGCGCGTCGACAAGGCTCTGGCCGAGGCGGCCCGGGTTTCCATGAATCTTCGCGGCGACGGCGACAACGCCCAACGGCTCGATCCGAAATATCAATCCACGAAATGCGCCTGCACCCACTGCGGCCACCCGTGCGACCCGTGGATCGCCGGCAACTGGTCGCGTTCGTGGAAGTGTTGGATTTGGGCCCGCCTGTTTGACGGCGACCGCGCCGACAAGATTTTCGTCGAGATGCTCGGCGAGGCCGGGTTTGAAAATCTTTGCACCTATCAGCAGACGGGAGGACACACGCCGATGCAACTGGACGGTTCGGTGACCGCGCCCGGCTTCATCGCCGAAATGCTGATGCAGTCCCAATTCGACGTCATCGCGTTTCTACCGGCTTTGCCGAAGAAATGGCCCGCCGGCTCAATCACGGGAATCAAAGCCCGAGGCAACGTCACCGTCAATCTCGCGTGGAACCACGGCAAGGCCACGCAGGCTTCCGTGCGGTCCGCAAGAACGAGGCAACTCCATCTGATGGCCCCAAGAGATCAGAAAATCGCGGAAATCGCAACGGACGGCAAGGCGGCGCCATTTGCGACCGATCCGCATGGAATCGTCTCATTCCAAGCAGAATCCGATCGCGATTACCACGTAACATTTCGATAGAAGCGATGCGATTACGGCCAGAAACATTCTCGTCCGGAGTTGAAACGGGGACGCAGCTAGCATTGACTGGTTGGGGCGACTTGGGATAGACTTCCGCCATGCCGAGACGAGTGCGAGTTGCTCCTGGCGGACTGGTGTACCACGTCCTGAATCGGGTGAAAACGGTGTCAGGGTGAAAACGGTGTCAGAAACCATTTTG
>JBDKTJ010000105.1:0-12903 GCA_039698075.1 Thermoguttaceae bacterium
TCGATCTCGGAATGCCGGTCCGCGCCACCTCCGACGGCCGCACCTACAAGCCGTTGTTCGCCATCCTCTGCGTCGACTTGGACGGCCGGTTGAACGTCAACGCGCATGGTTGTCTGGCGCAAACCGACACGGCCAATTACACCACGTTCCAATCGCCCACGGGCGGAACGGTTGCCGCCACTGCGGGCATCGTCAGCCGCGGACAAGGTTTCGGGCCGGCTGAGGTCAATTTGACGGACTTGTTCGGCAATTCCATTTACGGTCGTCTGCTGACCGGCGTAACCGTGGGCACGACCAGCTACCAGGGCCGTTATGGTTTCACAAAAGTACCGGGCGACAGCAGTCTTGACGCCTATAGCGTGAATCGCTGGTTCGATTACGGCTTGAATTACGGCGGGAGCCGTTATTGGTATTACCTCACCACGCCTGGTTCGGCGTCGATCGACGATGGCGGCAGCTACGGATCGCCGCCCGACATGTTTGGGGCGAGCGCCATGGGGCTCGACCAGGCCGGCCGGCCCGTGTTCGGAGGCTTTTATTATCAGGGAGATTCGTCCAAATATCTCGGCTACGGCAGCGGCATTCTCAACAATCCCTATGAAGTGAACTTGAATTCGTCGGCCAAAGGTTTGGTCAGCGCGTCAAGCGGGAACAACCTGTTCGGCGTGGGCGAGTTGGAACGTTTGCTGCGTCCTTACGATCGCGACGCCGCATCGTTGCCGCCGCGATTGGCCGCGCTGACGTCGACCAGCGGAACCGCGCCTGGCGAATCCGTGCTGCTGGCTCTCGCCAAGCATGGCGCCGTTACGACTGAAAGTTGGGACGTACCCTGCCCGAATTTTGCAATTCCGTGGCACGTTTTGGCGGGCACCGTTCCGACAAGCTCCATTCTCTACGATCTGCAAAATGGTTCGGCCGACGTGCAAAATTGGATCCGAAGTTGGTGCCCGGCGCACAACGCGGTCGATCTTTTGACGGCGAAATACTATGCCATGTTGCGAGCCAGCGGCGACTTGCCGGATGCCGCGAAGTCGACGACTCTCAGCAATGTGAAAACCATTGCCTCGACATTGCTGCCGCCCGATCTGTTGTCGGGTTTGAAAATGAACATCAACCGGCCGTTCGGCAATGGCCGCGACGACGACGGCAACGGCGTAATTGACGATCCGGTCGATTCGATCGAAGGAGGCACGGCGGAGTCCGTCACTGTAGGCACCAGCAGCTCCGGCACGGCCTCGGCCACGATGCACTACGATGAGACCGGCAGCACCGTTGCAACCAATCCGCTCCGAGCTCGACAGCTTGAAGCCCGATATCTTTACGTGCTTGCGATGCTGTTGGTCGATACGGAAGCGTTGAAGTCGGAACTGGGTGCAACAGCGACCAACGACGATGTGGCTCGTTATTTGGCTCAGTGGGCGGTCAACGTGGTCGATTTCAAAGACCGCGACTCGATCATGACGCCATTCATCTACAATCCCACGCCGTTTACAAGCAGCGGCTGGGATGAAGCGACGTATCACTTAGGGTTGCCCAAGGCCGATGGCAGCGATACACACGTCGTGTGGGGCTGCGAGCGTCCGGAGCTGTTGATTAGCGAAACCCTCGCCTTCCACGATCGAAGGACGAAAGACACAAACAATGAAACCGTAGATCCCTCTGAAGGTGACGGCCAAGATAAACCAGGGTTAACAACGGATGGCACACTTTCTCATCCCGACAACCCAAAAGACGGCAGTTTTGATCAGTTTTATCGTCCGCAGGGTTCCTTGTTCGTCGAGCTTTACAATCCGGCATCGCGATTGGAGCCACGTTCAGGCGACCTGTTCACGTATGAGAATTCTAAGTGGAAACTGTTGCTGACGAAGATTGCGTCCGATGGTACGAAGTACTCGCCGGTTTGGCGCATGTTGATCGCTTACAGGTTCACTAGCGATACGCTCAGCAGCGGCAACGAACCGCAAGACCCCGACGATCCGGCCAATCAACCGGGCATCGACCGCGAAGTGTACTTTGTCCCGCTCGCCAGCACGTTGACCTATCCGACGGCGGGCACAACTTTGATCAACGGCGGCAAGATCGTCCAATATTATCCCAGTGCCGTCACCAACGGCAGTCTCACGGTTGCCCCCGGTGGGTACGTCGTGGTTGGCTCGGGCGAAAAAGACCCGACCTACCAAAACAATAATCCCAAGCGAACCTACATCGGCTTCAAGGATAACGCAGAATCCGGTGACGACTCCACTCATTACATCGACCTCAGCACGCACACGACGACCGATCCCTTTGTCGTCCACAACAATGGCACCAGCGTCTCAACTCCTCCTGACAGCAATTGGATCAACCCTCCCGCCACTTTGGCAATTGATTCGCCTTGCCGTCTGAGCGTCTCCGAACCGATCACCGTCAGCGGCTCCGCCTCGGCTTATGCACAGATGGAAACGGACGGTTCCGTAACCTCCGCCGACACGAACGGCAAATACGGAAAGCCCGCCGACGTGCCGTTTGACACGAAACGCGTCGACAACGCCATATGCACGACTACGAGCACGACCACGGCCACCGTTTTTTTCAAAACCGACGGCACAACGCCGAAATATCGTGAGATTTATCTGCAACGGCTGGCCAATCCACTGCTGCCCTACGATCCCTATCAAAACCCCTACTGCACAATCGACGCGCAATCGGTCGCCTTGACCGTTTTCAACGGCACAAGCGGCACAGCCACGGAACCAGGTATTACAAAAGGCGCTGTCACTTTCAAAACCTGCCAGCGCGGCGACAACAATGGCAGCACCGCGAGCAACCACAACCTTTGGAAGCAAGAGCCACTTAGTGGAACGCTGTCGGCCTCCACGGCCGGAGGCCTTACGACTACGCACTATTTCAACTACCCGCTGACGCATAGCCTCGGCTATTTGAACACGTCGCTGGGCACGCTGACCACCAGCTCAACCCTGACGAACTCCGTCACCGGAGAGACCGAGAAAGGCCTGCCGTCGTCGCCGTTTCCTTGGTTGACCTGGAACAACCGACCGTTCGCCAGCCCGCAAGAAGTGCTGCTCGTGCCGACGTGCAGTTCGTCGAAACTGCTGGTCAACGCGTCGGCAGGTACAGGAACCAATCCTAGTGACATCTCAAATCCAGACTACAATAAATACTACAGTATTCTACAAAACACGGAGGGATCGAGCACAAAGGCTTTTACCGCAGGTTCGCTGAGCGGGGCCGACATCCCCTATCCTCACTTGATGAACTTCTTCCAGTCGACGGCCAGCACAACCACCGGTGCAACCGGCCGTCCACAGTTCCACCGATTGCTGGAATATCTCGGCGTGCCGTCGCCATTCGCAGGCTGCGACAAGTCGCTCCAGCCGAATTCGGTCGACGGCGTCTCGGGACATCTATTCCATACGCCCTTCAACCACATCTCGACCTATCGCGAACCGGGTCGGATCAACTTGAACACGATCTACAACGAAGACGTCTACAAGGGGCTTTTGAATGGCTGTTCAGGGCCAAGCTGGAATGATTTTCAACTGAGCCGACAAGGATACGGTACTGTCGCCGATTTATATCAGGCCGACAATGGCACCCCAGGTCACCCAACCATTTTCGCTCATCCGTTCCGTTCGTTCGGCGGTTGGCCATTCACCTTGGACTCGCTGCATCCCACTTCGCCCTTGGAGATCAACAGCACCTGGCTCCGGGCGGACGCAACCAGCACGAACGAACCGCTATTCCTCCAAAACACGTCGTCCATCGCCGATGGCAACAACACCCATCGGAATCCCTATCTCCACTATCAAAACCTCATGCGGCTCGGCAACCTGGTCACGACCCGGTCGAATGTCTACGCCGTGTGGATCACCGTCGGATATTTTGAAGTCAAGATCTGGGATCCGAATAACCCATCGAGCCCCCAAAATATGACCGTTGACGCAGCACATGCCGACGGCTACCAGCTTGGCCGCGAGTTGGGCTCCGACACGGGCGAGGTCGAACGACATCGGGCGTTTTATATCATCGATCGCACGTTGCCCGTCGGATTCCAACGTGGTCAAAATTTGAACGCCGACAAAGCTATTTTGGTCAATCGGTATATTGAATAGGGGCTAGAGAAGAGGGGCTGGGGGCTAGAATTTCGAGCGCCGCGCGTATGCGTTTTGCACTGTCCCCTAGTCCCTAGCCCCTAGCCCCTGCATCATGAACCGCTCGCTTCGCCAATGCGTCGACGATTTGCAGGCGACCGGACAACTGGTTCAGGTCGACGCGCCGATCGACGCCAATCTGGAGGCGGCCGAGATTCAGCGGCGGTTGTTTCGGGCGGGCGGACCGGCCGTGCTGTTTCGCCACGTGGTCGGGTGCCGCTTCCCGATGCTCTGCAATCTGTTCGGCACGATGGACCGCATGCGGTTCCTGTTCCGCCATTCGTTGCGGCGGCTCGAACGGCTGGTGGCGTTGCAGATCGATCCGGCCGATCTGATGCGGCGGCCTCGGCTTTATTGGCGGACGCCCTGGGCAGCGCTGCTGACGCGCCCCCGAAAGGTCCGCACCGGGCCGGTGTTGGCCGGCGAGACGACGCTCAGCCAATTGCCGCAACTGAAATCGTGGCCGGACGACGGCGGCGCGTACGTGACGTTGCCGCAAGTGTACACCGAAGATCCCGATCGGCCCGGCTTCGCGCGTAGCAACTTGGGCATGTATCGGGTGCAGATTTCCGGTGGTCGCTATGAGCCGGACCACGAGGCGGGGCTGCACTATCAATTGCATCGCGGCATCGCGGCCCATCATGCCGCGGCGCTGCGACGAGGCGAATCGTTGCCGGTCAACGTGTTCGTAGGCGGCCCGCCCGCAATGACGTTCGCCGCCGTGATGCCGATGCCCGAGGGAATGAGCGAACTGATGCTGGCCGGCGTGCTGGGCGGGTGTCGCGTGCCGATGATTTGTCGCAATGGGCAGTTGCCGATCTGGGCCGACGCCGATTTTTGCATCACGGGGCGGATCGACCCTCAAAAATCATTGAAGCCCGAGGGCCCGTTCGGCGATCACTTGGGCTACTACAGTTTGCAGCACGATTTTCCGGTGTTGCAAGTGGAGCATGTCTATCATCGGCCCGACGCCATCTGGCCGTTCACGGTGGTCGGGCGTCCGCCGCAAGAGGACACGATGTTCGGCCGGTTCATTCACGAGTTGGTCGGGCCGGTGATTTCAAAACACGTGCCGGGCGTCCAGGAAGTTCACGCCGTGGATGCGGCCGGCGTGCATCCGCTGCTGCTGGCCGTCGGCAGCGAGCGGTACGTGCCGTATCAGTCGCCGCGATGTCCGCGCGAGTTGCTCACCGAGGCCAACGCGCTGTTGGGTCATGGGCAGATGTCGCTGGCCAAATATCTTTGGATCGCGGCTCGCGAGGACGATCCCGAGTTGACCGCGCAGAACGTGCCCGAGTTTTTTCGACACGTGTTGGAGCGGGTCGATTGGCGTCGCGATTTGCATTTTCAGACGTGCACGACGATCGACACGCTCGACTACACCGGCGGCCAGTTGAACGAGGGATCGAAACTGGTGATTGCCGCGGCGGGCCCTCGCGTGCGGACGTTGCCGACCGTCTGCGACAGCGGCGTCGCGCTGCCGGAGGCGTTGGGATTTCGTCGGCCGAAGGTGGTTTTGCCGGGCGTTTTGGTGATCGAAGGCCCAGCGGTCGTCGGCCAAACCGTTTCGGCGGAGGCGATGTCGCAATTTTGTGGTCGTTACAATCGGCACGACGCCCTTTGCGGGTTTCCTTTAATCGTTGTGGTGGACGACAGCGATTTTTCGACGAAAACGCTGGAAAATTTTCTGTGGACAACGTTTACGCGAAGTAATCCGGCGTCGGACGTTTTCGGGATCGAGGCGTTTTGCCAGGACAAGCATTGGGGCTGCTTCGGTTCGCTGGTGATCGACGCGCGTCGGAAGCCGCATCACGCCCCGTCGTTGGTGGAAGACCCCGCGGTCACGCGCCGCGTGGACGCTTTGGCGGCCCCCGGCGGTCCGTTGCATGGTATGATTTAGGAACCGTTGTTTCCCTCGGTTTGGGAGATAGGCGTTTCCGAATCATGTCCGAACTGAATCTTGCCGCATGGCTGTTGATTCTCTGGCTGTCCGTGTTGGGGGCGGTGTTCGGCAGTTTCTTGAACGTCGTCATCTATCGGCTTCCGTTGGGCTTGAGCCTGATTCGCCCGCCATCCCACTGTCCGAAATGCGGTCGGCCCATTCGTTGGTACGACAACGTGCCGGTGTTGGGTTGGATCGCGTTGGGCGGTCGATGCCGGCAATGCCGCAATCCGATCTCGATCCGATATCCCATCGTCGAGGCCGTCACCGGCTTGCTGTTCGGCGCGTTGGGCGCGGTCGAGATGGACCGGCTCGACACGAGCTATCCGGTTCATTTGGTGTTGCTGTGCACGCTGTTGTGCGCGGGCCTGATCGAGTATGACGGTCATCGTCCGCCGTGGCGATTGTTTTTGGTGTCGTTGGTGTTGACTCTCGCGGGGCGGTTTTTTTGGCAGCTCTCCGGCGGCCCGACCTTGCCCGATTGGCTGACCGAATGGAGCGGTCCGACGGCCGGCCTCGCGGCGGCGCTCGTTTGGGCCACGGCCCTGTTGCGTCAACAGTCCACCGGCTATGGACTGGGGTTGATCTGCGTCGTCCTTTGCCTGGGCGATGCTTCGTTGCCGATTCTTGCCGCGTCGCTTCTGATCGAGGCGGCGCAGTGGGTGATTTCCGCGAAACGGCGACTGCCGTCGTGTCTGACGCTCGGATTGCTTGTTGCGGGATGGTTGCTTGTCGGTGGCTGTAAAATTGGGTAAAATATAAATTCCATGTCGGAACATCCTGACGATCATTTGTCCAAAATTCTTCAATCGCCAAGTTATCGCGTGGCTTATCGCGACGTTGATTTTCTGGCGCGGCCGGAGATGCGCGCGGAGCGATTGGAATTGGAGTTGTTGAAGCCGGAGATTTACCTCCGCGAGCATAAGGTTCGTTCGACGATCGTCGTATTTGGCAGCACGCAAATCATCGAACGATCGGCGGCTCAACGGCGTCTGGACGACGCGGAGGCCCGGCTGGCTCAATCGCCGGACGATCCCCGGGCGGCCCGCGACGTGATCCGAGCCAAGAATCTTTTGGAGCGGAGTCGCTATTACGACTCGGCGCGCGAGTTCGCCCGATTGGTTTCGGCGACGTCCCAGACCAATCACGAGCGGGACTACGTGATCACCACGGGCGGCGGGCCGGGCATCATGGAGGCGGCCAATCGCGGGGCGTTCGAGGTCGGCGCGAAATCGATCGGGCTGAACATCCGCCTGCCCCATGAACAACAGCCGAATCCGTACATCACGCCCGACCTTTGCTTCCAGTTCCATTACTTCGCCATGCGGAAGTTGCACTTTCTGCTTAGGGCGAAGGCGCTCGTGGCGTTTCCGGGCGGATTCGGAACGCTCGACGAATTGTTCGACGCGTTGACGCTTCGCCAGACCGGGCGGATGCAGGCGATTCCGATCATTTTGTTCGGTCGAGAATATTGGCAGCATGTGATCGACCTGGACTTCTTGGCCGATCAAGGTACGATCGCCGACCAAGACCTTCAATTGTTGGAGTTCGCCGAGACCGCTGACGAAGCGTGGGCGATCATCCGGCGCGGAGTCCGCGGCGGTTCCTGATTTTTCGCAAAAAGCATCGAAGAACACGACCCCTTTCGCCGCCGACGTGATGTGCGTTCCTTGGGACGGCGGCTCAAAAAACATTTCACCTTTTTTACGGGAGCGATTTTCCATGTTTCGAGTTGATCGAATGGCATGTTTGGCGGCGGCACTGTGCTTCATGGCCTGCTCGGTCCAGGCCGCAGACCAAAAATCAGCGCCGGCCAAACAACCCGCCGCGCCGGCCAAAGCGGCCGAACCTTCCAAGACGGCCGAACCCGATCGGTTCGCCGTGCCCGAGGGCACGCCGAAGGAGATGATCGCATTCGTCAAGAAGCTGATCACGGAACCCCCGCGCGACGAGCAAACCCGCGACAAGATGCGCGCGGCGATTTTGAAGGCGGCCGATCGCATTCTGGCCGGCAAGCCGAACGAGTCGGAAATGGAATTTGGCGTGCAGGCGAAGATGAACATGCTCCCGCCCGAAGAGCTGCCGGCTTTCGCCGAGGAGTTGAGGAAGAGCGGTTTTGAAAAGCTCGCCCGGCAGGTCGACGGATTTCGGCTTCAGTTGGCCCTGCGCAGTTCTCTGGTGGGCGGACGCGAGGCCATGAAGAAAGCGATCGGCGACGCCGTCAAGTTTCTCGAAAAAACGCCGCCGCAACCCACCGACATCAGCCTGGCGTTTTTGACCGGACGTTTGGCCGAATTGGCCGGCGACGACAAGCTGGCCCGCGATACGTACAACTCGCTGGCCAAAACGTTCGCGGCCAGCAAAGACCCGAGAATGGCCGAGTTCAGCAAGGTGTTGGACGGCATCTGTCGCCGCTTGGCGTTGGTCGGCCACGAGATGAAAATCGAGGGCAAGCTGCTCGGCGGTCAGCCGTTCAAATGGTCGAATTTCGCCGGCAAGGTCGTGTTGGTCGATTTTTGGGCCACGTGGTGCGAGCCGTGCCTTGTCGAGCTGCCCAATTTGCTGGAGTGCTACGAGCTTTATCACGGCAAGGGGTTTGAGATTGTCGGCATCAGCCTGGATCGACGGCTGGCGGATCTGGAAGAGTTCGTCAAGAAGAACAAAATTCCCTGGCCGATGATCTTCAACGACGACCCGGCCGACTCGACGGCGGCTTACTACGGCGTGCTGTCCGTGCCGACGGCGATTTTGGTCGGCAAGGACGGCCGCGTGGTGTCTCTGAACGTTCGCGGCGAGTCGCTCAAGAAGGAGTTGGAAAAGCTGCTCGGTCCGGTCGAAGCGAAGGACGCGAAAAAGGGCGTCCCTTCGAGCGACAAGAAGCCGACCCTTCGATTGCAACAGAAAGCCGCCTCGCCCGAAAAGCCGTAGTCAACCATCTTAACCGGTGCGAGAATCGCGTCCTGTTCCCGCCGCTGCAACATGGCAAGCGGCGTGGGACGGGTCGTGGGCTTTGCATCCTTCGCGGACGCTGCTTCGGGCGTTTCCTGTGCGCAAAAAAATCGCCACGTTGCTCATTGTGGACAACGTGGCGCAAAAAGCTCAAACTTCCCACCGATTGCGACTGGATGCGTCGCTGCGAGACGAGCGAAGGTCAGGCGTGCTTCTGCACTAGCCGTGAAGGCGACCTTGGCTCACGCTAATTGTTTGGCACCTCCGTCGGAATACCGGGCAGGAAGTTCGATCTCGTGAAGTTCATTCACCCATTCTATCGGCACAATTCGCCGGCGTCTTACAGTCGAAAACCGCGAAAATCCGCCGGTCCGAATTGGCCCGTCCCTCTATGTGAAGGATAGCTCAAGAAATCGCCCGGTCCAGCCGACGGCCGCGGAAATTCATTTCAAAATCTGCTTGAGCATTTTCGGCAATTCGGCGAAGTGGAACAGCCGGTTGTACTCCAAAAGCCCCGCCAATGCCCGTGAATTGACACGAAATCCGCGCTCCTCCAAGATCGCAATGGGATTCAGGCCGCCGATCATCACGACGCCGAGCCGCCCCGGCGTGACGGGCCACTCCAACACGGGCTGATCCGGCCAGCCGATCGCCATGAAACCGCCCAGCCCGATCGCCGACACCCGCTCGGCCACCTGCATGGCCAGGTCGCGACAGTTTTCGGGCATCTCGCGGAATCCCGCCCCGATCAGTCCGTTGCCGTCCCGAATCGCGCCGGTGTAGTCCGTCATGCCGCTGCGAATGAACACTTCCAACGGGTCGATGCTGGTGCCGTCGTAATGGATCATCTCGACGAATCGGGTCGGTTGGCCGTCGCGCAGCTCCAACAGTCCGCCGAATCGCGACGTGGTGGGCACGCCGTGCTTCATCAGGACGCCGTTGAGCGTAATCGAGCAAACGGTGCAGAAGCCCAATTTGTCGGGCGGAACGGTCCAACCGCCGAGCGTTTCGCCCGGGCGCAACAACGCGAGCAGATTGCCCATCGCATAGCCGCAGGCGAACACTTTGCAAACGTCGTCCTTGCAGACGTTGAGCTGTTGCGGATCGACCAGCGACATGTTGACCACGACCAACCCGGTGCGCGTGACCGTGTCGAACGTCATGCTGTAGGCCATCTGATCGATCTTGGCCGACAAACAGCCGACCCGTCGAAACGTGTCGATGGCCCGCAATTCGGCCAGACCTTTTTCGGTGATGGTCCTTCGTTTGCCGCACGGGACGGTGAGTCCCTCGGCGTCCAACTGGGCGAGATACAAGCGAATGGTGCGTTCGCTCATGTTGTGACCGGCGGCAGCCAGGAACTGGCCCAAGTTGGCCGAATTGGCCGGGCCGCCGATCTTGTGCAATGCCCCGAGGATCGCGACGCAATTTCGTTCTTTTTTGTCCATGGCAAATCGGTTTTGGTTGGTGGCCCACGGAAAATTGCTGGTCCGGCCGGAAAATTCTCCGGGACGTCGAATATGGCAATTCTACCACGCGCAAGATTTTTATACCAACTATTTTACCGAGATATGCCATTTTCGTGGCCCTTGAATTGGCAGTTTTGCCGTTTTTTCGTTTCCACCGGGCTGTCAAAAACCGGCAACAACGGGCGTTTTCTTCGACATACTTGCGTTTTCAGGCCATTATCGGTACAATTCAACCCATGACGTTCCGGCGTGTCGTTGCCGATCTTTTGTAATATGACTGCCATTTGATTGTGCCAGGCCACCGATCCCGTCACTTTTCGACGACTCCAGAAACTTCCATTCCACCACACCCTTCGCCCCCCTTGAAGTTCGAGGAACCGCATGGCAACGGCTATCGGGCTTTGCGTTCGATGCAGAAAGGGCAAAAGTTGCCGGCTGCGTCAGCGGGGCACCTGGGTCACGGAATGCAACCTGTTCGCCGAACAACCGCGATCGTGCGTCCCGGGCCGTCCCCAAAAACTGCAAGCCGCCGCCCGGGCGACCAGCGAATCCAGAACCGAAACCGAAATCAAAACCTTTGCGACCATCAACCCAAGGAAAATCGAACCATGAGCCCCGCTGTTTTGGACCACATCCACTCCGCCAAACCTTCGGCGAACATCGACGACTTCATGAATCGCGTCGTCGCCCAAAACCCCAATCAACCGGAGTTCCACCAAGCCGTGCGCGAGGTGGTCGAGTCGGTCATGCCCGTGGTCGACGCCACGCCGGCCTATCGTAAGGCCAAAATCCTCGAACGGCTGGTCGAGCCCGAGCGGGTGTTGATCTTTCGCGTGCCGTGGATCGACGACCATGGCGAGGTGCAAGTCAACCGCGGCTATCGCATCGAAATGAACAGCGCGATCGGCCCGTACAAAGGCGGACTCCGCTTCCATCCGACCGTTAACCTCGGCGTGCTGAAGTTTTTGGCCTTCGAGCAGGTGTTCAAAAACAGCCTGACCACGCTTTCGATGGGCGGCGGCAAGGGCGGCTCCGACTTCGACCCCAAGGGAAAGAGTCACCACGAGGTGATGCGGTTCTGCCAATCGTTCATGACCGAGCTGTACCGCCACATCGGGCCCGACACCGACGTGCCGGCCGGCGACATCGGCGTGGGCGGACGCGAGATCGGCTTCTTGTTCGGCCAGTACAAGCGGATCACCAACCGATTCTGCGGTGTGTTGACCGGCAAGGGTCTTGAGTTCGGCGGCTCGCTGATTCGGCCCGAGGCGACCGGCTACGGCGCGGTTTATTTCGCCGAAGAAATGCTCGCCACCCGCGGCGAATGTCTCAAAGGCAAGACGGCCGTCGTTTCCGGATCCGGCAACGTGGCCCAATACACCGTCGAAAAGCTCAACCACGGCGGCGCGAAAGTCGTGACGCTGTCCGACTCCGGAGGCACGATCGTCGACTTGGACGGCATCAACGATGAGAAGCTCGCCTGGGTCATGGATCTCAAGAACAACCGTCGCGGTCGGATTTCGGAGTATTGCGAGCAGTTTAAGAATGCGAAATACCTGCCGAAAGAAAAACCCTGGATGGTCAAGTGCGACATGGCGTTTCCCAGCGCCACGCAAAACGAGATCAGCGCGGACGACGCCCGGATGCTGGTCAAAAACGGCTGCACCTGCGTGGCCGAAGGCGCAAACATGCCGACCGTGCCCGAAGGCGTCGACGTGTTCCTCGAAGCGAAGATTTTGTACGGGCCGGGCAAGGCGGCGAATGCGGGCGGCGTGGCCACCTCGGGCCTCGAAATGACCCAAAACGCCGGCGTCATGCGATGGCCGCGCGAGGAAGTCGACCGCCGGCTCCGCGAGATCATGAAGTCGATCCACGCCAACTGCATGAAGTACGGCAAGAACGGCCCGGTGACCAACTACGTCCGGGGCGCCAACATCGCCGGCTTCGTCAAAGTGGCCGACGCGATGCTCGCCCAAGGCGTCGTCTGACGATCCTTATTTGGGCGTTCAATAACAAAACCGGACTTGCGCCGCGAAAGGTGCAGGTCCGGTTTTGTTGCTAAACACGTTTTTCCAAATAGGCCGCATAATCTTCATCGCAAAAGAAAGTCTGCTGCCGACGATTTTCACGCTGGGTTACGTGATGCGGCAAACCCGGAACAACCAATCTCGCCAACCTGACCATGCCGGGAATCTAAAAAATCCTCTCCAAATTGTCAATATCGGTGCGTGTTCCCGGAATTCCCAGAGTCTCCTCACCCTTCCAGGTGACGGTCTCCCCGATTCTTGGTCCATGCGGAAGGTGAGATTTTCGGATATCTTACACCTTTCGAAGGAGGACCAGAAGCATGAAACGGAAGCGATTTTCGGAGGAGCAGATTGCCTTTGCTTTG
>JBDKTJ010000106.1:0-6041 GCA_039698075.1 Thermoguttaceae bacterium
CGACGACAACGGAAAGCCGCTCGCCGCCAACGAACGGCACGACTACAAATACGTCGGCGGCCAAGATACCTGGACCGCGTTGAAATCCGGAAAGCTCGCGTGGAAACTGATCGAAAAGAAGTCCGACTTTGAGTCGCTCACCTCGGGCACGACGCCGGCCAAAGTGGTTGGCGCCGCACAGGTCGGTTCCACCTTGCAAGAAAAGCGCTGCCGCGCCATGACCGATGCGCCATACGACCACATCACCAAGAATCCCAGCGCAGAACAACTGGCCCGCCAGCCGCTGGCCGATCCGAAAAACCCGAACGTCCCGTCGCTGGCCACGATGGCCCGGGCGGCGATCAACTGCCTGGACGACAACCCCAAGGGGTTTTACTTGATGATCGAGGGCGGCGCGGTCGATTGGGCCAACCATGCCAACGAGCCCGATCGGATGATCGAGGAGCAAATCGACTTCGTCCAAGCGATCGAGGCCGTTGTCGCGTGGGTCGAATCGCACGGCGGCTGGGACAATACGCTGCTGATCCTGACGGCCGATCACGAAAGCGGCCTGCTGTGGGGCCCCCATTCCGACAAGATCGCCTTTGCACCATTGCAAGATCGCGGCGCCGGAAAATTGCCCGGCCTGCGGTACAATTCGCACGGACACGCCAACAGTCTGGTGCCCGTCTACGCCCGAGGTCCAGGCAGCCAGCGATTCGCCGAGTTGGTCCGAGGCAACGATGAAAAGGCCGCCGCCCAGTGGGGCATTTCCGGCCAATACATCAACAACACCGACATTTTCAAGGTGATGCGGGCCGAAGTCGACGCCGGCAAATAGAAGCCGCACGCGGCCGAAACCGTCAGCCCGCCTCGCCGCAGAGCCCAAACTGCTCGGTGAACATCTTGACCAACTCGTCGAGCACCTGCTCGGCGTCGGGTCCCGTGGCCGTGAACGTCAATTCGGTGCCGGGCGTGGCCCCCAGGCTCAACAATTGCAGAATATCGCCGGCGTCGATCCGCTGACGCTCGGTCCGCACCTCCACCTTCGACTGGCTGCGACGAACCGCCTGCGCGACGGCCAGACTGGGCCGGGCGTGCAGTCCCGCCGAATTCAACACCGTCACCTTGCGCATAGCCGACGCGTGCGACATGAGTCCGTCCTCGTTACCACTTCCTCAACCAGCCCATGAACCAAACGGACATCGCCGAGGCCGCCGCCAGCACCAGCACGATCCAAAACGTCCAAGGATGATCCATGCCCGGAAACTTGACGTTCATCGAAAAGACGCTCACCACCAGCGACGGCAGCATCACGCCCAGCGTGATGAGCGTGAGCGTTTTCATGAGCCAGTTCAAATTGTTGTTGACGATCGACGCCCGGGCGTCCATCATGCTCGCCAAAATGTTCGAGTAGATCTCCGCCTGCTCGTAACATTGCGTGTTCTCAATCGCCATGTCGTCCAGATATTCAACGTTCTCGGGCGTGAACCCGAGCTTCACCAGATTGTTCCTCAATCGCTCGATCAGCTTGCCGTTGCTGTTGATCGCGTTCAGATAATACACCAGGCTTTTTTCCAAACTGAACAGATTCAACAGGTATTTGTTTTGCATCGACGTGTTGATCTGATCCTCCAACGAATCGGAAACCGCGTTGATCACCCGCAAGTGTTCGAGAAAATGGGCGATCGCATGGTCGAGGATCTTCAACACCATGTCCCGCAACGACACGATCTTCGAGAACCGCTTGCCCTCGAACAACAAACCGTCTTCCGACGCCACAAGCACCAGACGATCGGCGAACAAAAACAACCCGACCGAAGCGACGCCGAACACAAACGCATCGGCGCTGGAATAGTTGCGAGGCCGTTTCAAAATGACCGCCACATGGTCGGGCTCGAACTCCAATCGGGCCAGCTCGTCCGGGTCCAACGACGACGCCAGCGTGTGCTCGTCGATCTTCAGCGAGTCGACCAAGTAACGCCGCTCCGACTCGTCGGGGCTCACATACAGAAAAATGTTGCCCGCCGCCGCGTCCGACACGACTCGACCGTCCAACAACATCCAACGTTCCAGCATTTTCCAAAAACCCTTCGCTCGGGTGGAGTGGTCATTTTCAGACGCGGTGGCGGCCCACCCGTCGCACGGTCATCCCAACGTCCCAACATACACGACATTCGCGTGCAAAGTAATATGGATTCCGGCGGCCCCCCTCTCGCAATCATCGAACCGGTCTTCCCAAAGGACCAAACGACACCGACGCCCGCAAATCGGACCGACACCTTGGGCTTTTACGCTTCACCCCCTGTGGACTAATCGACGGTGGCGTATAATGGCGGGCTTCGCCACGACGTCCCCCCCGGTTCGGAACCTCGATCATGATCAACCCGCTTGTGTTGCCCGAGTTGCGAGAATTGTTGCACGATCAGGATTCCGCCACGCTCTCCGAGATTCTGACGGACCTGTTGCCGGCCAGCATCGCAGAGCTCAGCGAGGGGCTGTCGGTCGAAGAAACCTGGCAGCTTCTGGACCACGCCTCGATCGAACGGCAGGCCGAAATCTTTTCGTTCTATCCGATCCCCAAACAGGTCGAGATGGTCCAAGGCGTCGGCGTCGAGCGGATGTCCAAGCTGTTGGAAATCATGGCGCCTGACGATCGGGTCGACCTGCTCAAACAGCTCGATCCCGAGGTGGTCGAGGATCTGATGCCGCTGGTGACCAAAGCCGAGCGGCAAGACATCCGGATGTTGCTGTCCTGTCCCGAAGGCAGCGCCGGCTCGGTGATGACGACCGAATACGCCACGGTCCCGCCTGACGCGACCGTCGAGCACGCCATCGCCCTGGTGCGTCAGCAGGCCCCCTCGCGTGAAACGATTTATTCGATCTACGTGCTGGACGACAAGCGGCATCTGATCGGGTTTCTTTCGTTGCGCGATCTGATCCTCGCCAAATCGACGGCCCGCGTGCGCGACATCATGCGTCAGGACGTCGTTTCCGTCCGCGTCGACGTGGACCGCGAGGTGGCCGCCAACGACTTGGCCCAATACGACTTCCTCGCCATCCCCGTCGTCGACGACCAGAACCGCCTGGTGGGCATCATCACCAGCGACGACGTGATCGACGTCATGCAACAGGAAGCCACCGAAGACGCGTTGTTGATGGGCGGCGTCAGCGCCATGGAAGAGAACTACCTGGACGTGAGCTTTTTCACCGTCTGGCGACGCCGAGCCGTGTGGCTTTCGGCCCTCTTCTTGGCCGAACTGTTCACGTTCACCGCGATGTCGTCGTTTTCAAAGGCCATCGAAGCGATCGTGGCGTTGAGCTTCTTCGTGCCGCTGTGCATCTCGACCGGCGGCAATTCCGGCTCGCAAGCCGCAACGCTCATCACCCGCGCCTTGGCGCTGGGCCACGTCACCATGCGCGATTTCTGGCGCGTCCTGCGACACGAACTCTTGATGGGCCTCGCGCTGGGCGTGACGCTCGCCTGCATCGCGTTTGTCCGCGTCAGCCTGACGCCCCATTCGATGTTAGGCAACGCCAATCGCTTCATGCTTTCGTTCGTTATCGCCCAAACCGTGGCAATCATCTGTCTCTGGGGCACGCTGGTCGGCTCGCTGCTGCCGATCGGCTTCAAGCGAATCGGCATCGACCCCGGCTACGCCTCCAGCCCGTTCGTCGCCACGTTCGTCGACGTAACCGGCATCGTCATCTATTTTTCGATCGCCAAAGTCTTTTTGTTGTAGCAACAGGCGACGGGGCGGCACGGGATTGACATTTTGGTTGGTTGTAGATAGAAGAACGGCATGGTGGTGCGTGACAATTTCCACTGGTGCGCGGGTGCCGTGGCCACGCTTGTCGTGGCCACGTTTAGCGCCTTGAGGTTCAAATGATGCGACGTGCTGTTCTATTCGTCATGCTGTTGCTCTTGTCTTCCGCAGTGGTTGCGACGATTGTCGGGTGCTGCAAATCCTCGAGTTCCGAGAAAAAATCTGTCCAGGCCCAAGAGCGGGAATACGACACTGCCATCGCTAACTTTACGGAAGCCCTCCGACTCGACCCCAAATCTGTTGAGGCGTATTATGGCCGAGGCATGACATGGGCCTGCAAGGGTGACCACAGCCGAGCCATCGCCGACTTCAACGAAGCCCTCCAACTCGACCCGAAACTCGCCAAGGCGTACTACGGCCGAGGTGTGGCATGGGGCTGTACGGGTGATAATGGCAGAGCCATCGCCGACTTCAACGAGGCCATCCGACTCGACCCGCAACTCGCCGAGGCCTACGGCGACCGGGGACGCGGTTACTATCAAACAGGCGACCTCGACAACGCGATTGCTGATTTTACCGAGATGCTGCGGCTCAAGCCAAGAGATGCCTTTGCGTACTACAGCCGCGGCCTCGCCTGGGGCAAAAAACGTGAATATGACAAGGCCATTGCGGACTTTACCGAGGCGGTTCGGCTCAATCCGCAACATGCCAAGGCGTATCAGAATCGGGGAGTCGCATATTTTTACATGGACAAGCAAGATCGAGCGATCGCTGACTTCAACGAGGCCCTCCGGCTCGATCCAAAACTCTCGGAGGCGTACTTCTATCGAGACCTTGCCAACAAGAAGAAGCGCCGTCCCGCTACGGATGGACGAATGTGATGAAAAGAACAGCGAGGGTGCCGTGGTCACGCTTGTCGTGGCCACGTTGAGTGCCTCGCCCCACAAACCGGCGTCCCGTCGCCGACTGCAATCCATCGCGACACGTTGCCGCCCATGACAAAATGGGTTGTCCCGCAACAGACGCACGTGGCCACGACAAGCGTGACCACGGCACCCGGGCTCCGCCGGGCCCAAACAGGTTTACATTTACAAAAGAAATGGTACACTGACAAAAAATGGCACGACCGTTCCGTTTTTTTTAATCGAATCACTCTCCGGGGCCTTCGGCTCCACGACAGCAAAGGCTATCGGGGCCACCTTTCGTAACGTTCTTTTAGTTTTCGACGACCGATGTCAGCCTGTTATGTTGCAAAAGGAAGGATTGTCATGATTGCGAAAACAAATCGCTTTGTTTGTTTTTTCTTGACTGTCGCCTGTGCGACAGTTTGGGGTTGCTCCTCGCCCAAGTACGACATTGACTACACTATTGTCGAGAATGACCGTTGTCCAGGAATTGAACTAACAATAAAGGGGCCGGCGGCTAAAATTGCAGTCTTGGTAACAACACCGGATAACAACACTCAAACAGCCATCATTGAAAAGGAAAAAATGATGGCAAACTCTGCAAGCGTTGTTTTTTGGCAAGAACGTGGGCTAGCGAAAGGTAAATACATTTTCTGCGTCAAACTGTTTGATTCAGAAAAGGTAGCTGCAACAAAGGATGTGTTATTGAATCTTGAAAAAGTTGAGATAGTTAACTTTAAGTTTGTAACTGAGAAATGTCCTTGGAAAGAAGAAACCCCATCGTATTACATAAGAAAAATCGTTGTGACTGTCAAAAAAGAGGGGAATGCCCCCGTGCTCTTTCTCGGGGCAGCTCTGCTAAAAATAGGTGACCAAACTTTTTTTAAAGAAGATCTTGAGTCCATAAGTGAAAGAGTGCTCACGCAAGGATCAGGAGAAATCGTTATTGACTGCAGATATAGTCCTTCTCTAGCAGGAAAGTTGTTTCCTGGCGGCCGCACAAAGGCGTCCATTGGGTTGGTTTTCCTACCGGCACCAAATAGTCCAGTTCACGCATTCAGTAAGGAGATAGATATAAGAGGCACAAACTAAAAGTAGAACATTCTGACCACGGCACCCAGGCGGCGGAGAGACGCATCGTGCTCTCGGCGACGACAGAAAAGACTCCCGACCCCGTTTCCAACGAATATCCGAGTCTTCCTCGCCCCACGGCCCTCACCCTAGCCCTCTCCCAGCGGGAGAGGGGACATGAATCAGCAATTCCAAAACACGTTCTTAGTTCGACTTTTGCACTTTTTAAGGGCAAAAACTGACCTATCACTATAACGCGAGCCTCCGGGACAATGCTTGGTGATTGAACAACCCAGGCATTGAGCAAGGAGGCTCACAA
>JBDKTJ010000107.1:0-28315 GCA_039698075.1 Thermoguttaceae bacterium
CGTGCCTGATGGATCAGAGGAATCGGTAGGCCCACGGCACTGCGGTCGCGTTCGGCGTCGGCCGCCAGTTGGTGGGCTGCCGAGATATGGACGTGCTTCCGCCGGCCTTGGGCCAATTCATTATATATATAGGCGTAGATTTCACGGCCCTTGCCGATGCCCGTGCCGTCGCCGTTCCAGTGGCCCTTGCGTGAGCCATCGGGCAAAATGACGCGGGCAGCCTGGCCGGCGTAGATCACGTCTTCGATTTGCAGATTCGATACGCGGCCCTCGACAATGACCTCGGCCGGCAGATGATGGCGATAGGTCACGTCGGGCGGTTCGACGCACGCCATCGCCGTGCTTTCAACGACGTTGGCCGGATGGGGCAGCGAACCACGGACCACGGCTTTTTGTACGCGATAAGCGGCAAATACCGTTCCTTCTTCAATATCGACCACCTGCGGCGTGTGGGCCGTTTCAAGTTGACCTACGTTATCGGCAATTGATCGAGCGTGCGGAGCAAAAGAGAAGCCGCCCAAGTCGGCATGGCTTCCCGGTCCCAGGGCAATTCGCTCTGCTCCGATTGCAGAACCAAATCCATTGCTGCAAGCAAGTCCTGTGGACTGATGAGGATCAAGTAATGCCAGTCGAGCCACTGTTGGCTCGTGATCGGCACGTTCGGCGGCGGTTGGACTTCGCCAAAGCTGTCCCCCAACAGAAGCCCTATCAATTCCAGAAGCGGATTTTCGCCCGGCGTCGGTTCTTGATCGAATATCCGCCGCATGGCCGTTGCCGCCTGTATGTTGATTCGCTCGACAAACCCGCCCATACACATTCTCCTTCGATAAATGTTCCAACAGATGAAATGCCTCTTGAATTGATAAGCTGGTGCCCGTGACGATGGCAGCCTCATCGGTCGTTTGTCCGTTGCGGTCAATGACGATGATCTGGTTGCCAAATGTGGTGCCAAAACGTGCGTACTCACGGCCGTCGACGCCGACGTTGGCCCGGACATGATAACGGTTGCCGATCGCCGTCCACCACTCGCGAAACTTGGGCCGGTCGTCGGCCATGCCGCAGCCGACAATGGCGACCAAGCGTCCGCCTGGCTTGAGCCGTAACAGGGCTTGTTCGATGTGCCTGGCTCCGAAGATGGTGCGATGCCCGTTGACTCGGCCGCCGGTGGCCGAAAACGGTGGGTTCATCACGACGGCGTGATAGGTTCTCTCCGGCGGAAAGAGATTGTCGAGCCGTTCGGCGTCGAATGCAGTCGGCTCGAATCCTTGAAGACTGAGCAATTCACGCCGGCGGGGATCAATCTCGTTCGTGTCTACCTGTGCTCCAAGCAGTCGGGCAAGAACCGCGATGTTGCCCGTGCCGGCACTCGGCTCCAAGACCGACATGCCAGGACAAAGGGCTGCCGTCTTCGCGACGACCAGGGCCTCGGCCGGCGGCGTGCTGAATTGTTGGAACTCGATCTGCGTTTGGTCTCGCCGGTTCTGGACCGGCAGGCGAGTTTGAATCGCCAGCAACTGGTCGATTGCAACTGAAACATCACGAAAATCAATCCCCTTGCGATGAAGATAGAGATTAAGGCCGGCTTCGGCGGCGTCATACGCATCGCGGGCATGTCCGGCCGAACTGCCGAGAATCTCTTGGGCGATGCGGCTCATTGCCATGTTGTCGAGCTTGGCTGCCGGCTCGGTTTCCAAGATCGCGGCAACACGCCGTGCGAACAGAGCGACGGGAGACTCCAGCGAAGGAAGTGTGGCCGTGTCCAGATTCACGTCCGCTGGCCGGTCGAAATCCAGCAATCGTTGATTTGGGTCGGAGACATGCCTGCGGCCCGAACGGGTCGCAGGCGAACGCGACAATGTGTTGTGATAGCTAATCATGGCCTCGCCGATGTTATGCGAGGCCACGACGATGTGTTACATACGTCCCTCACGGCCGCACAGAAAGCCTAGCTTTCCGACAGCTTGCACCTGTGGGCTGACGCAGTGCCGTTTTGATTGCGTGCGGCTTAGCACTATTCGGGCCATCGCAGGCGGTCGGTTTCGCCAAGCGTCCGGCCGATTTCCAAGCCGTGGTGTCCGAAATAGGCGATTAGTCGCTGTCCCTTCATCATGGATTCAACCCGCACCGGCAGCCAGTGCCCGTCGGGGCAAAGCAACTCCATGAAATCGCCCGCGTGGATGCCTTGGCCCGCACAATGCCAGCGGCCGTCGATCATTTCAAGTGGTGGGATGTTTTCTGTCGCAGCGGTCATATTGCCCTCCGGTGTGAGTAATTTCACGATGTGCAACGGCGTCTATTAACACGACAAGACTCGCTCAGTCAACCACGCTAAAGGTCGAGGCCGGTGGTGCAAAACAACTGGCCTCGAAAACCTTTAGAAATCCTGCTCTTCAGAAGAAGAGTCAGCATCCCGCGTCGAGGAACCGTTCTTTTCCTTGGCCTGCTCGTAGATCCAAGTGTGGGCTTGGTCCGCGAGTTTGGCCAACAGGAGCAAGTCGTCTCGCCCGAAACTGGACGAATTACGCCACTGCTCCCCGTCGGGTTTGTACAGGCGGCTGAAGGTGACGTTGTGGCGGATCGCTCCGCCATCGGTTTCGTTCTCCCATACGGCCGCCACCAATCGTCCGAGCTTGATCTCATGGATTGGCTTCGCTTTCGGTTTCTCTTTCTGTTTGGGCATGAGAATGCCCTCCTTTCTGAGTTGAGGAATGAACATGCGGCGGGCCGGCGACGTGCCGGTCTGCCATGACGATTCACACGGCCAGGGCCAGCAGGCTTGCCGCCTTCTGGTCCACTTGGATACGTTCGCCGGCGTTGACGATCTTGCCGGCGATTCGAGTCAGGGCGTCCACCATCGAAAAGATGGTGAAACGGCCCTTTTCCTGGGCGATTTCAATCGCCTCTTTGACCAACGTCCGAGGAATACCCTGCTGGCTCATCGCCTTTTGGACTTCCTCGGCGTCGCTGCCCAGCGTTGTGACCATCGCCTGCTGCACCGCCTTGACGAAGGCGTCACGGCGTTGGTCACGCTTCTGGACCAGCGATTGGATCGCAAAGCGAATGTCGTCCAGGGCGTCGTGAACGTTCGAGGTATGCTTGCGTGAAAACTCGACGATCTCCGTCGCATCCCAGACGATATGATTCGCACAGATCGCTTGAAACCAAAAAGTCTGGATGCCGACGCTGCGGCAACCGACCTCGGAATTCCAAACGAACATCCCTGGTGCGAACGCTTCGCCGGCAATCTCGGTCCAGCCGGCGGGGTCGATGAGGAAGCAAAACGCATCCTGTTCCCCGCCATACAGTCCCGTTCCGCCGTTGCAGCCTTTCGGCGGCGGCTCGAAGCCGACAGCCGTTTCTCGGATCAAGTCTAGCAGGTCGGCGTTGAACAGCCGCGTGTAGCTGGCGGCGTGGATCGACCGAAGCTGCCCGGCCAGCGTGAACAGTTGCAGCGGTTTATTGCCGCGTGGCAACGTCTCACTGAACACGCGAGCGGCCGTGTCGGGCGTCAGCCGATTGACCGTCTCTTTGGCCACGCCGGAAAGCCGACAAAGCTGGCCGAACGACCAGTCGTTCATAGTGAACGTCCCGTCGTTGCCAGCGTCGAGCATCAACAGATCGCTTTCGACCGCTTGAACACGCAACGCCCGCGGAGGCTGCCAAGCCTCCAGGGCTTCTTGCTTCTGCCACTGGACATGCTGCGAAAGCACGCCAAGCGACGGGAAACACTCGTCCGGCCTTCGCCGAAAAAGTTCCTTGGATGCACGAGTCAGATTCATGGATTGCTCCTTGTCAAAGGGGAATGTGAAAACCTTGATGACATACAACCTTAACGAGTACCAATTTGCACCACCGGTCCTCGGCAAGCCGGCTCATCGAATGACGGCCGACCCACTGAGTACCGGAAGAAACCACATCTACCCTTGACCGGATTTTCCAGAACTACAGTCTTAACAATCGTGTTATGGAGTCGGTGGGTTGACGTGTCGCTTTGGACTTGCTGCCCGGCCACAAGGCAAGTCGGTTCGCGGCAATAGCTGCCGCTCCGAGACGGTGAAAGGAGGCAGCCTATCCAGAGTGCGAGGCCGTTTGATTAAGGTCCGAAAACCGCGTAGAGTAGGATTCACCCGGTGAAGAGGAGGCGGGCTCTGGTGGGAACCAACCCGATAGCTGCGATGGCTTGCCGTTGCAGTTCCGAGCAATAACCGGGAGGTTCGGTGCGTCGACGCGGTTTTGCCGCGTGGTTTCAAGGTTTTTCTCCGCTGCCGCCGGCGTCGCAACGGGAACGGCGTTCTTGCAGGAGATGGAGCCGAGCACGAACGATTCTTGGCACGTAAGGCACAAACACCTCGAATCGTCGGCCGCTCCATTTCAACTGGAATTGCCGTCCCGCCGCCGTTGCGGAAACGGAGAAGAAGGTTTCCTTCGGGCTTTGGCGATGTGCCCTGAAACATCGCCGCCTTTCGCCGTCGATGTACCGACCGATGGCTCCCAAAATCCCAGGGGCTTGGGGGCAGCGCCCCCGTCTTGAGTGAAATACCTTTGCCGAAACGCCGTCAGCAGTGACTACTTGCCGCTGAGAAGGCGTTCCCATTCGTCCGTATCCGCCGCCCGTAGCCCTTGTGCGTGCAATTCACGAATTCCGAGATCGTCGTAGTCAACTTGGCACATTCCGTCGCGGGCCACAGAACGGAGCGTACCGATGCGTTCTTCAAGCTGTCTCAGTTCGGGCTCATCACACATCCCGATCAATGCGACAACCGGTTTGCCGACCAAGCTGCGAACAGCAAGCGTCCACCGGCGGTCGAACAGGTTTTCCTTCTTGCGGTGGAGAGCACGTCGTTTCGTTTCCAGTCGAGCAAGTTCTTTCTCCAAAGCCTTTTCCTGGCGAAGCAACTCGGCAATCTTCTTGTCCTTGGGCATGTGTCAGTCTCCATTCGATAAGCAGTTGCGGCAATGATACAGCGATTGCAGGACAGGGTGAATTAGGTTCAGCGGTCAGCTCACGTCAAAGCGTGGAAAGTCGTTGAGGTCAAAGTGTCTTGTGTTGTGAACGGTATCCTTTGTGCGAGTAACGGAAACAGACGGCCGGTGGCTGATTTCACCATTGGTTGCTTGCTCGAACTTTTCCGAGTCAGAAATACCAGGGGAATCGTCTGGCTCGTCCGCATCGGGGTCCGTCAAATCAAGGGACTGGGAATCATCTACGTCAAGCACAATGTTGCGTGGATCAATGAGTGGGAATCTGTCATGGGTCACATTCGCCATGGCCAGGCAACACAGGTGATGATCTATCACGAGTTCGTTCAGCGGTCCCACGCCGCCTTTGAAGGCGGCCAGCTTGGCCGCCGCATATCTATCGTGCCCGATTGCGATCCAATACAATGGATTTTGGGGCGGCAGTGCGATGTTTGGATTCGTCGGGCTGGATATTCCGTCCACTCTGGTGGAATACTTGCCGGTGATGTTCCGCAAGTGCTCATCAGCCTGCTGCCAGAAGGAATTGACGGCGTCAGGGTCCAGGTCGCCGAAGTGGCATGATGCCCAGTATTCCGGGTAGCACTTGGCAATGAGTTCATGCGTATCATCGCGGCAACCAAGCAGTAAGTGCCAATAGATCGGAAGCCCCGGAAGTATCACGGGTGAACCCTGGAGGCGTGCGGCCAACTCGCCATGTTCCGGGTTCCACGGATGGTGGTCGATGACAAGCCCACAACATGGACCCTGCCCGCACTTGTGTGCGGCAAGTTTCGCCGCCTTATAGCGGCCATAGCCCTTACGACACCAGCAGAGAGGGTTGTGCCAGTTGTCCGCGCCCCCGTAGACACGGAAGTCTTGGGCGAGCCTTTCCTTGAGCAGTTCATCGGCACGCTGTAAGGCATTGTCAGGCTCCATGCCTGTACCTGCCCAATACTCGGGATAGCATTCAGCGGTCCAGGAGTACCAATATCTGTGGCCGGTCTGGCCAATCCGCTCCCAATATGCTGGAAGCCCCGGAAAAATGAAATATCGAGTGTCTGTTCTCATAACGCGATTCCACAGCGAGTAAACAGATTGAGAGAAATTCATTTAGCCGTTCCGTTGCACCAAGGCGATAGCGGTCTGTGGAGTCAGGCGGGCCTGTTGTTCGGTCCACGCTTGAGCCATAGCCACGATCATAGCCTGTTGTGATTGCTGACTTAGGTCGGGCTGGCAAGAACTACCTTGCGACTGAGCAGACAGTGGGAAACATGACGGAGCGACCGGCATGGTGCTCGGGCTCGGAGTGTAGGTCTCGGGCGTTGGTGAAGCAACGATCGGCCGTGAATAGCTGCTGGAATTGAACGTCGAATCGACATGCTTGACGGCTTTCTCATGCTTGGCAACGTCCTCTTGTTGCATGACTCGTTTCATGAACTCGGCACCTTTGTGCCTCTCATTTCGATTGAACAACTCAAAAGCGATGTTCGGATTGTTCGTCAAATACTCTACAAAGTCGTCAAAAGTCCGTAGTTGGCACTCACGGAAAAAAGTAACCGCCAAGTCGTGAATCACGTCTGGGGGAAATTGTCCAGCGACGGCAGATGCGGACGGTGCCGCAGTGTCACAATGCGGAGTCGGCGAAGGTTTCCTACACGTTGATCGAGACAAGAGCGTTGCTTTAGGGGCTGGAGGTGCAGGACTCGGTATGACGGTAGCTCGTCCCTTGAAGCGTGCGGATTTGGGTAGCGGTTTCGCTGCACGACCTTTAGCAGGAGTTGATTTAGCGGCGGTGTGTGGTATTGGGTCGCGACGGATCGTTCCAGATAATGTCTTGGCCGCAAATCGCCACGCAAGTTGCAGCCAGTGAATGGGCAACGACCGCGGTGGGGTTGCTTCGGACGGTTGTTTCACACTGGATGAAGCTGCAACGGGAGCAGCCTTGGCAGCGGACATACCAAGGTCAGCGGAGCCGAGTCTCTGGTCGGATGATCGGTAGAACCGGCGTGTCCAACGTTTTTGGCCGAGCCCCTGGTCGAGGATGCCTTCGTCGAAAATAGTCTCCGTCTTCAGGGTTGGCTCGATTGGTCTTCTTGGTAACTTTGCGGCAACCTCTTTTGCATGAGGGTCGGCATCATTCATCGTCGTGTCTTTACGATCCGTACCACTTGACGAGTCAACGGCGTCGATGTTCGTTGCGTTCTTCGAGCACTCGTTCTGAACATCCTCGACACGCGACTTTTGTGAAGCCAGTAAACGAGCATTGTAGAAGCGGCGAATATCATTCGCGATCCACTCTGGGCGTGTACCCTTCGGATAGACCTTGTAAAAAGTGTCTTCGGGTGCCGTGGGGTTCATGTAGTACTCGCCGTCTCGTGCTAGCGGCCCCCAACCGTTGTGTGCCTCGATTAGGATATCACCGTGATTCTGTGCCGCGAATCCACAAAGTCGAGCGAGTTGATCCTCTGTGGGCGATTCGGCCATCTGTGCACCAAAGGATTCGGGAAAGAACCGAATATACCCAGCAGCCATCAGTTGCTGCATACCAAGCGTGCCACCAGCTTCACGGTGGTCCAGATAGCGATGGCCAGGGCATGCACCATCATTCTTGCCGGACAAATCGATCATGCGTCCCGTCGGGTCAACGAATCCGGCCTCTCGATAGTCTTCGGTGAACCCCAATGTCCTGAGACGATCCCAATCGATGGCCGACAGTGATTCTGGCGTCCGCAGCGACGCCTTCTGATCGCCAAGGCCGTGGATTTCGCGTACCACCTGCAATAGCTTGGACGCGATGGTATTGGCCGTTTGCTTGTCGGCGTAAACGCCGACGATCTGGTCGGGACTCAAGCCGTCCAGAAACAGAGAGGATAAGTGCTGGAACTGGCACTCGCGGCAAATGTCGTTCAACTGCGAAGTCGGCGTGGGTGTCCTGACAAACCAAAGCGTCGGCGGAAGTCCCACAATCTCAATGGTGGTGGGGACTTGTGCTATGGCCGAACGATTCATGGCTACGATTGCTTTAGACGCGGCGGCAACGGCGGCCGACTTCTCGGCGTAGATGCCGACGATGTTTTCCGGCCGTAAGCCGCGAAATAGAACTTCAAAGCCGAAGGACTTGAAGTCGCATTCCATGCACATTCGCCTTATCGACGTATGCGGCGTGGGCTTCGTCACCACCCAAAAACGTGACGGCACAGGCACAGTGTTACGGCTGGCATCGCTAGGTCGCACAATTTGCAGGAGCCTGGAGGCGGTAGGGATGGCCGCCTTCTTACTGGGGAAGATGCCGATGATCTGGCGTGGCTGTAAAGGCGTCATGTAGTGAACTGCAAGATCGGCAAGATCGCAGTCTCGGCAAATATCGTCCATCTGTGATTCGGGTGTCGGCATCGTCACCAGCCAGAATACGGACGGAAATCCCACATACTTGAAAGGCGGATGTTCTTGGCCGAACAGGAGGGTGGGAGAAGGTAGCGGCATCGAGTTCAGAAGACTGGTCGCGGCGGCGTCAGCGTCCTGTTTATGGGCGTAGACGCCGTAGATATGGCATGGTCGCAAGCCGTCCTTCACTCGGCGGGCGAACTCGCTAAAATCGCACTCGAAGCAAACGTCGGCCAACTTTGAACTGGGTGTTGGTCTGGTGACCAGCCAAAAGCGTGACGGCACCGGTAGACTCTCTAAGGCGACGAGGTCGCGGACTTTTCGTGCAAGTTGAAGGAGTTCGTTCGCCCTCGTGGTGGCTGGTCCCGGCTTGTCGTAGACGCCGATGATACCTTCTGGACGCAAGCCCGCCATAACGTAACGGGCAACGTCCTTAAGATCGCGGCACTCCAAGCAAATGTCGGCGGTCGTCTGGGAAACGGAGGTTGGCGTGGTCACTAGCCAGAACTTGAGCGGAAGTCCGGAACGTCCCACTGAGAGATCGCTTGTAAGGCTGGTCGCGGCGGCCAGGGCAGCCTGTCTTTGGGCGTAGGCTCCGACGATATCATCCGGGCGTAGACCGTCCATGACGCGCCGAATGAACTCCATGAGATCATGGCAAGGGCTGACGCCCGCGGTCGCCGATGGGGAGGATGGTTTTGTTACGAGCCAGAGTTTAGACGGAAACCCCGAGTATTCTGTCGGCGGGTCGTCAAGTAAGGCTGAACTGTCAGCGGCCCGTTCAAGCATATTCTCCATGCAGATGGTGTCGGCGATGGCAATGTCTTGTTTCTCCTCGGCGTAGATGCCGAGAAGACCTTCTGGTGTCATCCCGGCCATTATGTAGTGAGCAAGTTTTTTAAGATCGCAGGATATGTGAACGGTGTCTCTGAGCGAAGCGGAGGACGGCATGGTGGCCACGATGAATGTTGCCGGGAATCCCACGCATTTCAATGGGGAATGACCTTGAGCATTGGGAGCCGACTTCAGGAGTTTCCTCGCATCAGCTATGGCTGCCGCCTTTTGAGAAATGTCATAGACGCCGAATATCTGATCCGAACGCAAACCGTCCATGACTCGGCGAAAGAATGAGTCGATATCGCAGGTGAAAAGAATATCAGACAGTCGTGCATCGCGTGTAGGCACGGTAACGATGTAGAAGATCGAAGGCATCTTGTGATAAATCATGGAAAGCTCCTTTCTTGGCCGTTGTTCGGCGGCTTTGCGGATGCGACGTTTGCGAGGGCGAAGGTCGAGCGGGGCGTTGTCGAGATGATCGACGGCAAGAGTCAAATCTGGCTTACGCGACATCTGCTTCGCCAATCGTGAACTGGCCACATGCTCCAGATCGGAGTCGAGAAAATCGCTCGTCGTGTAGAATCGCGTTTGCTCAATGGCACGAGTTGCTTGGACGTAGGATGCAGGGAAATTCTGGCCTTTCCCGCCCACTATGGCGTAAATTGTCGGCAGAGAGGCGGACTGACTCTTGTAGGTGGTGACTGCGTAACCCAAGCGTATGTGCGGATATTTTCGCACGTTGATCTTCACGTATCTTTTCTTCTTGCCGTCCAAGAGAACGGCAATCTCCGATGTGAAGGAGTTGATTTCGATAATGGTGCCGCGGCTGCCGTTCTTCACACCGTAGCCCCACGGTGGAGCCGGCGAATTCCGCGTACATACAATGCGGTCGCCGCGAAAAGCACGGGACTCATACACTGCTTCGTCTTGTTCGTCGGTAATGCGAATCGAAGGCGACGGTTGGATACATCCGGCCCGCAGGCGATGCTCTTGGGCGATGAGATTGGCCTTATGTACAATCTCGTTCAGGTTCGACAGTATTAGGGCTCGGTGCGGCGTGGTGAGGCCCTCTTCGGTCCAGTCGAGACAGGCTTGCCGGACAGCTTCATCGATGTCGTCGCGGACGGTAATCTGTTTGTGGTCGCGGAACATGACCAATGCTTCGCCGATCTTGCCCTCTGAGAACTTGCGTGCGGCCTCGCGTGCCCACGGCTCTTTCTGGCGGCGGATCGTCTTGATTTCAGTAGCCCCATAACGCCGTACCAGAGCGTGAAGCGGCGGTGTGCCCTCGACGCTTGGCAACTGGCTCGGATCACCGACCAAAAGACACGTGGCGTGTGCATCTGCGACCATCTCCAAGGTTTTCCGTGCGAGAACGGTGTTTTTCATTCCCGCTTCATCCACGAGCACAATAGAGCCCCTCTTCAGTTTCTTTGGGCGGGGTTGGCGAACTCGCCGAGTTGGAAGCCCACGGGCGGCTCGCCACAGTTGGCAACAAAAGCACCAAAAGAGAACGAAAAACGGCAGAAGATAATCGGCGGTGAATCTGGTGACGGTTTGGCATTCAAAGCCAGTGTCGGTTGCCAGCACTTCCGCACTTTGGCCGGTCGGCGACAGGAGATAGACACGGCGGCGACGCCTTCTGAATGTACGGAAAATGCCACTCAACCATTGATGCCCTACCGGTCGGCAGTCCCATCCGAATGCGGCGAGGATGACCTTAATGACGTAAGTCTTGCCTCCTCCGGCGGGACCAAGGCCAATGCGGAAGGCACTATTGTGTTGCGTCATGTAACGGATGAAATCGAGTTGCTCTTGGCTTAGGTCGGGGTATTGTTTGAATACAGCGGCCAGCTTCTTGTCGGAGACCCGGTGTCCCGATCGGCTCGACAGTCGCTCGGTGGCGGCTAACATGCGTCTTTCTTCACGGAGAATCTGCTTGGTCGTATAGCGTCGCCAACCGTTGACGATGTCGAGCGGCACGACGTTTCGGTTGCGATGGAGATAGCGGGCGACCTCGTCGAACACGGGACCTGGGTCAAGCCCTAGTACTGTGAGCCGACGGAGCGTATAGAGAATGAGTTCGTCTTCGGAAAAATGATTTCTGCGACGGGCCGCTTTTCGGATCGCCTTACGGATGAGCCTTCTTGAAGCCCGAGCGGCACGAGGATTGCGTTTACGGGCGGACGGAGTTGCATTGGTCGAGGAGAAAGTCGGATGGACTGCATGTGCGGTTTCCGGCGGATTGCCGCTCACGGTGGAGATGTCACCTGGCTCGCCTACGGACGAATCGTTTGCGTCGGAGGAGAAAGAACCAGTATCCGTGGAAAGGGCATCGACCTGCGGATTATTGGCGGCCAGCGACGAATAGGCGGCGAACTCCGAATGGGGAATGTCCGATTGTGGGGCCACAAAATCGGCATCGGTTGCCGGGATGGTCGGCGATGGATTGTCGGCCGCAAGCGACGGCGAATCATCGCCGCTGGGGGGCGAAGGCTGGCAAGCCGGCGGATTGACGGAAGTAGGGGACGGCAACGCTTCGTGGTTCGGAACCGTAGTCTCACGTGCCGGTGGGCCGTGAACCGTTTCGGGCGATTGAACGGTATCCGGCGGGTTTGCGGCAACCGCAGCAGCAGCGGTCTCAGGTGCAGAAACGCCGTCGGCATTCTTCACTGGCTCGGAAGCTGCCGGGCTGTTTCCATCCGAACGGTCGGCGGCGGCGGATGGCCTGCAACGGGCGTTACGAAGCAGATTATCGATATACGCATAGTCAAAACCGACGGTGGCATTATATGCCTGACAGTCCGCAATCACTTCGGCCCGACTTTTCGACGTGTCTTTAGGCGGCCTAGTGGCCTTGGCAGCATAGTCAGCGTCTTTTCCACCGGACAGACCATGCTCTGCCATGTAGGCACGGATTTGGTGACTTCGTTGCGACTTGGCCTCGACTAAGTCCTCCGGGACTCCACGTATGTGGTACGTTGAGCCACGGCGTTCGACAATCAAGCCGAACTTCTCCTGGAGGATGGACACTAGCAAAGCATCAGCCCAAGCAGTAATGATTTTTTGGTTTTTGAAGATGAATCGTGGTTCGAGTGCCCTTACGTTTCCGTCTTCGTCAACGCCTAAGTTGAACAGTTGGAGATGATAGTGAATGTTCTCATTGAGACATCTTGAAAACAGGTGCTCCCACACTCCAACGACAAGCCGGACGCGAACGTATTTGCATCCCTTGCTGGCCTTGCCGGCACGAGAGAAGGCAAACCGCTCCTCAATCATCTTGACGAGTCTCTCGGGAACCTCCCTGATGGCCTCCAGCATTATTTCTCGCCATTCCTTGCGGGCTCCCAAAACAAGCACGCTGCAAGGCTTCAAAACTGTATAGCAACCCTCAAAGCCCGGACGGCGATCGGGGCTGCCCGCGTTTTGGACGAGAGGTTCTCCCGTAGAAGGATGATAGCCTCGGAAGATTCGCTCGTATTGTTCCTTCTCGATTTCTCCGCTCAAGCCCAGAAAAGCAGCTCCTCCTCCCGCCCACCGTCCGGGAGGCGCGCCCGGAAGCTCTTCCGAGTATTCTTCGACGTTACCAAAGGCCACCCCATCGGCGTCAGGGTCGATGTCCGGGAAATCGTCGTCAGATGACTCGTCGCCGGCTGCCCTTTTCTTCTTCTTGGACTTCTTACCCCAGAGGTAGACCAAGGAGGGAAGATAGTCTTTGCTACCGAACGTCATTTCGACTATTTTGAACATGGTGCCGGCCGCCGCACGTGACTTGATACGGAAGACTTTTTTTGTGCCGCCTTATTGTGTCCTCGGGTCAATACACTCAACCTCGACCAAAGAGCTTCCGGCATTTCGGATAAGACGCTATTCAGTGAACGGATGGAAGCCACGAAAGATTCGCCGATATTGTTCTTCTTTGATCTCGCCGGCAAGTCCCAGGGACACGACTCCCTTTCCTACCCACCAGACCGGTGGCTCGGAAGCGTTCGGATAGCCGTCCGGTGAATCGTCGTGCCCATCATCGGGCTGCCCTTTCTCTTTGCGATGGCCTTTACCCCAGTAATAGGCAATTGCCGACAAGTATTGTTCGCCGTCATCGGGCATTTTGGTAATTGCGAACATCGTGTGACCTCAACATGCTATTTGATACGGAAGAACTTCTTAAACCAGTTGTTGGTGTTTGTGGCGTTAACACGCCCAGCATGACGTTGAATGTCGGCAAGGCAGGCGGCAACGTCGTCGCAGAGTTGGCCGACATCGTGGTGTACAATGCGAATGCCCTTCTTGATCGAGACCAGCTCGCCAAGTTGGCGGTTCATCTGGGCAACCTCCTGCTGAAGGGATTCGACGGCTTGCTGGAGCACATCGGATGCCGTAAGGGCGTTCTTCAACAACTCTCTGGCCTGATCGGGCTGAGAGCGGCCGGCTTCCTTGGCCGATTCCGCCAAGCGGCGGGCGAATTCCTCCTCGTGCTCACGCCAGCGGAACTCAACTCGGCCGATGGTTTCCTGGTGCCGGTGGTTCATTCACAGCCCTCCTCGACTTGGGGCGAACGCCGTCAATCGGGTGCGTGTTGGGATCGGGCTACCGTTGTAGTCAATCGTCTCCATTGTCGTTTCTTGTCTTACGAGTGTTGACATTCTCGATGCAGACAAAACCGCTACACGGCAAGTCGTTGTCAGTGCTCGTTTTGCAGCGGCTCGACAGATGCCGCTGCCGGCCGCTGGGCTGTCAGCACCGTGGTGCGTAACGAGTGCCGTTCTGAAATTCGTGTTCGTAGACTGTTTGGTCTGCATGGATTCATTCCATTGTCAGCGGCTCAAAAGGGTCTGCTGAACCCAAGCCTTCGCTTGCTCGGGCGTGAGCTTGCCGGCGTTGACCAGCAGGACATTGACGCTGCTTGCCAGATCAGAACGGAGCTTGTGAAACTGCTTAGGATCAACGTCCAGTTGATTCAACACAGTACAGAAGCTTGTGAACGTATTGCTCACTTGATCCATTGCCGTTGAGATGGTTCGTACAACGGCCAGATCGGCGGCAATGGTCTTGAGAAGCTGCAATTGCCGTTCTTCCGCCTGCGGGCAAGTATCGCGGGAGGCAAGCCGCTCCTTGCATAGGGCTTCAAGCCGCCGGGATTGGTCCTCGCTTGCTTTTACGGCGTTGCTCAACTCTGCGAGTTGAGCGAGCAGCAATCCGAAGTCCGCAGCCGTCATCGCAGCAGCGGGACCAGCCACTTGAACGCTGGCTGGTTCGTCGTGAAGCGTCGAAAGACCGTGCCCTTGCTCGGCACAGCCTTCCAGAACCTGGGCAAGCAGGTCGCGTGCAACCAGGTTGTGGCTCTTTCCGTCTTCCGTGGCTCGTTCCGCCAGTTTGGCGGCGACTTCCGGCGGCAAGCGGAAGCTGACGCGAGTTGCGTCAATCGGGACTGGTTTTCGTGATGACATTGGTGGTCGTCCTTAAAAAGGCGTCTACGTCGCAGACAAACGTGCTGCAAGGGTTTACGTCCGTTGCAGACAGCCTGTCGGCACACGTAGACGGCTACAGCAGAACCGCGTCATCCGTGTTCCGGGAACTCGGCTTGCTGCGGCTTTGCTTGTGAAAGTAGACGTTCATGTAGCCCTTCTTCGTGCGTTTGGTGACTTCCAGCGTCTTGCCATGAAGCGATTCCAGGTAGTGCGGCAAGTCGCTCAACTTCGCCAACGTCAGCCCCAGGGTCGTCAAGTCTGCTTTGATGATGGGCAATGTTGCCTCGGTAATCGTAACCCGCTTGAAGATATGCCAGCCGGAGAATTGACCGGCTACGACCAGCAGATCCCACTTCAATATTGGGCCTCCCGCCGGATTCCGGGTTAGTTCCACGCATTGGACGCGAACCGGGTACTTCCCGTCGGGAACCTCGTTCTTCTGGGGCACCCGTGCGGCAGCGTACCCGGCGTCAAAGACGCTCAGATCCGTGACGGCTTCTTCCGATGGCTGTCGGGCATGTTTGTCACTTTGGCTCATGGTTATCACCTTTCTGGACATTGGAGGACACGTTTGGGATGCAATCGGCTGGCTCGTACTTGCCGTGAAGCGTTAGTGCGGCGACATCGAAACGATTTGCCGGACTCCAAGAATGCCTTTCCTTTCGCCGTGACCGTTATCCTGAACGCCGGCTCTGGGTCATCTGTGGACACTCGAACAAGAGCGGTCTCAACTATTCCGGCACAGCGAAGTTGCTCGGCCGCCTGGTGGATCAAGGTTTCCGGCCAATACCATGCAGCATCCACCCCGGCGGCCGATACGAGGGCCTCGCACCAATCGTCGTCGGAACGCACATAGCACAACTCCTGCTGGCTGCGGAGCACGTACAGCATGTGCTCTCGGGCTCGCTTGACGATAGTGCGTGAAAACAATGTCATGGCTGTGCTGCCCATTGATCTATTTGGCCATCAGGCAACTTCGGCTGCTGGCTGAAGTTCTGATAGCAGCCCACAAAGATATGAACGCATACGCTGCTTGTAGCGGCACCACTCCGTTTCCAAGGAGCCTAAGCCAACGGGAACGATCAGCGGCCAGCCCATCAACCACGCCACAAATACCGGGTTTAGTTGCAGGCCAGAACCAAGGGCTTTCTTGAAGCACATTTGTCCAAAGGTCGATTTCGCAAGGCCCCGGAGGGAAAAGTAAGCCGCTTGGCTTTTCAAATTGCCTACACCGCCCACTCCCGGCCGCGGATCGCGGCAGTCTGGACCACCCTGACTTGCCTTCGGAGCGTGCCATAGGGAATTCAGACGATCGCGAGCCTGATTGGTAAGATGGTTGTCGTCGATCCTTTTTTTGGGGGCTGCGGCCATGTTTTCGGTTGCTAAAGGACTCATTGATCGTCCACGGCCACTGTTGGTTGCATTCGGTGCGGTCCAATGCAAGGATGAAGAGGCGGTTTCTCTCCTGGCTGTCACCAACTTCCGCCGCACTAAACAAGCCTGCCGCAACTCGGTAATCCAACGTGTCAAGGTCGCATACCACTTGATCGAAACCGAGGCTAAGGTGGCCAGGCACGTTTTCAAGAAACACGATTGCTGGTTCAACTTCCCTAATGACTCGATTGACCTGCGGCCAAAGGTGCCTAGGATCGTCTTGTCCACGTCGGCGACCGGCGAGGCTGAACGGTTGGCACGGATAGCCCGCAGTGAGGCTATCCACGACTCCACGCCACGGCTTGCCGTCGAAGGTTCGCAGATCCGTCCAAATAGGTGCCTGAGCCAGACATTTCTGTTCCATGCACGACGCAATGTACTCAATTGCGAAGGCTTCCCATTCCACCCAACAGACCGTACGAAGGCGTCCCAAAGCCAATTCGAGTCCGAGGTCCAAGCCGCATCCGCCGGAACAGAGCGACAAGTTGTTGATGGTACGTTGATCCACATTCACATGAGACTCCTATTACGAAAGGAATATGCAATGCCATTGATGGCCTATTTTGTATGCAGTCATTGTGAGCCACGCGTTGTAGACCGTTTCTTGTCATTCAGTTGATTACCGAACACGATCCACGCCGAGTTCTTCGGAAGAACGCGACCGTACATCTCCAGGTATGGGCCGGGAGACACTTTTTCGACGATGCTGCGAAACTGCTCAGGCTTGGTGCTGTGGCTTGTTCGGTCGGCTTCAAGCCAGCTTCGTTGGCTATGGTCAAGGAATGCGGGGTTTCCTTTTCGCCCCAGAAGGCAATACTCGTGTGCCATACGAAAATAGTTCCCGAGTCCCATTTGCGGTTTAACCCACACAAAGGAAGAAGACGTGTATTCAAAACCCCATGCCTGCATGACCTCAAAGGCTGCTTTGAGAAATGCGCTGGTACACCACAACAAGAGGAAGCAGGAGTCGGCTGCAACCTGGGCCACGGGTTCCGCGGCGATTTGCTCAATGCTCATGCACGTGTAGTGGTTCCACGCCGCTGCTCTGGTGGCTTTATCATCGAACGACCAGGGTGGATCGGCGACTATCGTGCGAAATCGACAGCCAGCGTCGATGAGTGTCTGAAGAGACGTGACAAATCTATCTGAATGTTCTGTATGCGTCTGGACTGAAGCGTTCGCCCGATGTTGCTTGGCCAGTCGCAACGCAGCGGCAATGGTCGGTTCCTGATTGGAGTTGACCGAATTGTGGACATAGCGTTCGACCGTCGAAGCGGGCAGACTGGCAATTTGCTGAGCACGCGAAGAGTGGCTCTTCGAGACAGGAATGTCTTTGAGGTAAACAGGACCGGTCGCATCGTGCGACCAGTCGTCGTCGGCCGTACGGCGGTTTCTAGGTGTCGACTTTGCCAGGGGCAAGGTCTTGAGAATCTTGCCCAATCGCCACTCGGCCAAGACCATGATCGCTGATGCGTCGAGAGTGATCTTCTTGCACAGGTCAGCCTGCTTCGCATAGAATTGGGCGGCCAAGGTCTTGGCGGCTTGGGCTTGGGCCCGAAGGTGCATGACGTCTTCGACCCTGCGGGCCTTGGCCAGGTACTGCTTAGCCTGGGTCAGAAAGTCAATTGCGTGCTGGGCCTTGCTCGGCAAGACGAGTTCCCGTGACGTACTCATGGCTGCCCTCCTGCGGCGAAGGGCAAAGCAGAGAAATCCAAGCCACACGAATAACCGCCGCTTGCCAAAAAAGAATTGAGCGGTATAGCGAATGCGGCGTAGGGGTCGGCAGCTCGTGGCGACGGTCGTCGAATCGTCGGCCGTAGCAAAGGCCGGACGCAGACAGACAGAAAGCCACAAGACGGCCCACCGGTCGTCAGATGGCTTGCGTTTGGCGTCGGATGGTTGAGGAGCCGACGCCGATCAGTGACCAACCCAAATCGCATCGCGAGAACCTGACCGAAGTTCAAGGTTCCCGCTGGGTGGCCGCAGTGCAACAGTTTCGCTACCTATGATGATAGTCGACGCTGCCGTTTTCGGCAAGTTGTTCGCCGACAAGATCATGAAAATGACGCCGCGTAGATAGCAAAGCAACTGCTGGGTCAGGTGACCGACCGACATTGGCACCTTGAACCTACTGGCAAGTCCGGCTCCAATATCGATTATCGGGATTGGTTGGTGTTCGCATCCGCCGACAACTTACATCAATCGGGTCTTGGCAGAAAACTTGGCAGAAAAAGATGGCAGAAGAGTGCCGAATCGTGCAGGAGATTGCAGGTCGCCGATACAGAAATACCCTAGAAAACACGGCAGAAACGCGATTTTAGCGGCCTACACGCACATCCCAATTGAGCTACGGGGACACGTCAAATGACAAACCGTTGATACGCCATAAGGTCCGACGAAACCTGCCGGCGCAACCATCGTTCATCGTTGCCAATAAACACGAAAGCATCTTACCACGGAATCCCTCCGACGCAAGGACCCCTCGCCGATGGGTGCTGGAAATCCGCCGAAAAACCTATTTGGCCCTGCGGTCTGCGGGCGCTAGGGCGCAGGCCTCTTTCGCGTTTTTGGTGATCGTCGCCCAATCGCGCCGCTCGATCACGTCGCGTTTGGCGATCCAGGAGCCGCCCACCGCCAAAATCCACGGGTCGGCCAGATACGCGCCGGCGTTGGCCAGACTGAGTCCGCCCAGCGGCACGAATTGAAGATTCAGATGCGCGTAGGGCGCCGCCATGTTTTTGAGATATTTCAGGCCGCCCACCGGTTCGGCCGGAAACAGCTTGAGCTCGCGGCATCCGCACTCCAACGCCTGTTCGATGTCGGATGGCGTCATCACGCCGGGCATAAATGGCAATCCGAGGTCCTGGGCTGCACGAACCACGCGAGGATTCATTCCCGGCGCGACGGCGAACGACGCGCCCGCCTTGGCCACTTCGCGGACCTGCTCGACCGTCAACACCGTGCCGGCGCCGACGGCCATCTCGGGCATTTCGGCCCGAATGGCTCGCAGCGCGTCCAACGCGGCGGGCGTTCGCAGGGTCAATTCGATGAACTTGATTCCGCCCTCGCCGAGCGCCCGGGCCAACGGCACAGCGTCCTCCGCGCGATCGATCACCAGCACGGCGACAATCCCGCTTTGACGCATTCCCTCCACCATGTCTTGCGGCAACACAAATCTTCTCCTTCTGCAATCGACGATTTCCGACGGCCTACCGCTGCACGCGAGCGGCGCCGCCCTTCATCACTCGTTCCACTTCCCGCAAACTCGCGGCGCTGGTGTCGCCGGGCGTGGTCATGGCCAGCGCTCCGTGGGCGACGCCGTAGTTGAGCGACTCCGGCACGGTCTTGCCTTCCAGCAATCCGTAGATCAGGCCGGACGCAAAACTGTCGCCGCCGCCGACGCGGTCGAAAATTTCCAGATTGGGCCGGAACGTGGCCTCGTGGCATTGGCCGTCGGCGAACGCGACCGCGCCCCAATCGTTGACCGAGGCGGTTTTCGCTTGCCGAAGCGTCGTGGCCACCACTTTGATGTTCGGAAAGGTCCGCACGACTTCGCGCATCATTTTTTGAAAATTGGCCGGGTCGAGCGACGAAAGATTCGCGTCGAGCCCTTCGACCTCAAACCCCAACGCGGCCGAAAAATCTTCCTCGTTGCCGATCATCACGTCGACGTAGGGCGCCAACGCGCGGTTGACTTGCCGGGCTTTCTCCTGACCGCCGTTGAACTGCCACAGCGACGGCCGGTAGTTGAGATCGTAGGAAACCATCGCGCCGTGCCGCTTGGCGGCCGTGACCGCCTCCAACACAACCTCGGGCGTGGTGGCCGACAACGCGGCGAAGATCCCGCCGGTGTGCAGCCACCGGGCGCCGTCGCCGCCGAAAATCGCGTCCCAATCGACGTCGTCTTTTTTCAGTTGCGAGGCAGCGCTGTAGGCGCGATCCGAGCAGCCAATCGCCGAACGGACGCCGAATCCCCGCTCGGTGAAGTTCAGGCCAACCCGAGCGCTGCGGCCGATCCCATCGTAGGGCGTCCAGCGAACGTACTGCATGCTGACGCCGCCCTGATAGATCAGGTCTTCCAACAGCCGGCCGATCGGGCAGTCGGGAATCGCCGTCACGATGGCGGTGTTCTTGCCGAAACATCGCTTCAGCCCTCGAGCGACGTTGTACTCGCCGCCGCCTTCCCAAACCTGAAAAACCCGCGACGTGTGGATTCGCCCGTCGCCGGGATCGAGCCGGAGCATCACTTCGCCCAACGAAACCAGATCATACCGACAGCGGTCGGTCCGAACGTTCAAGACACTCATCTGAATGGATTCTCCTCAAAAAAGAGCCCTACGCTCCTTGCTAATCCCTAATCCCTCTTCCCCTCTTCCTGCTCCTCTTCGCGGACGCAGATCCGTTGAATGGCCGTGGCGCGTCCGGTCTGCGGGTCGATGTCGACGATCGCGCCGTTGAGCCGCACGTCGCCGGAGGCCACGTCGAAATGAACGGGCCGAAACGTGCGGACCGCCTCCATCACCCGGCCGATTTGCCGGCCCAAGATACTCTCATGCGGACCGGTCATGCCGACGTCGCATTGAAAGGCCGTTCCGCCGGGCAAGATGCACTCGTCGGCCGTCGGCACGTGAGTGTGGGTGCCCAGCACGGCGCTGACGCGCCCGTCCAAGTGCCGGCCCATCAACTGCTTGTCGCTAGTCGCCTCGGCGTGGAAGTCGACCAGAATCACGCGGACGTTGGAGGGCAGCGCGGCCAACACCCGATCGGCCGCATAGAACGGGCAATCGACCGGCGGCATGAACACCCGGCCCAGCAGCGTGAAAATCGCCACCGGCACTTGTTGCCGAGTTTGCAGCACGGTGAAATCGCGGCCCGGCGCGACCGACGGATAGTTGGCCGGCCGAACGATGCGCCGCTCGCTTTGAAGGATCGAAAAGATCTCGCGCCGACGATACACATGGTCGCCCATCGTGAAGCCGTCCACGCCGGCGGCGACCAACTCGTGATAGATCTCCGGCGTCATGCCCGATCCGCCCGACGCGTTTTCGGCGTTGGCTACGACCAGATCGAGATTCTCGCGGACGCGCAGACCGCGAATCACCTGCGTGCAAATGTGCCGCCCGGGCTTGCCGACAATGTCGCCGAGAAAGAGGATTCGCATCATAAAAAAGGGACTATGGGCCGGGGACCAGGGGCTAGAGAGCCGTGAATCTAGTCCCTAGCCCCTCGTCCCTAGCCCCCTCGTTTTTTACCTCGCCATTTCCACGTGCCGGGTTTCTCGCAGCACGGTGACTTTGATTTCGCCGGGATAGGTCAACTGCTGCTCGAAGGCCGTGACGATGTCGTGGCAAATCTTTGCGGCCGACTCGTCGGTCGTGTCCTTCGAACTGACGATCACCCGCAATTCGCGGCCGGCTTGAATCGCGTAGGCCTGCTCGACGCCGGGGAACTTGTTGGCGATCGACTCCAGCTCCTCCATCCGCTTGATGTAACGTTCGAGGGTCTCGCGCCGCGCGCCCGGTCGCGAGGCGCTGCAAGCGTCGGCCGCCGAGACCAGCACGGTATAGGGATTTTCGACGCGCAGATCGTCGTGGTGTCCCAGCGCGGCGTGGATCACCTCGGGCCGCTCGCCGTAGCGTTTCAGCAGATCGCCGCCGATTTTCGGATGCCCGCCCTCGGCCTCGTGGTCGGCCGCCTTGCCGATGTCGTGCAACAAACCGCAGCGCCGGGCCAGTTTGCCGTCGTAGCCCAATTCCTCGGCCAACATGCCGGCCAAAAAGGCCACCTCGATGCTGTGACGCAGCACGTTCTGGCTGTAGCTGGTGCGGAAGTGCAGCCGACCCAACAGATTGACCAGCCGCTCGTGCAGTCCATACACCTCGGCCTCTTGGCAGGCCTGTTCGCCGAGCTTTTGGATGTGGCGGTCCAACTCGCGTTGCGTGGCGGCCACGATCTCCTCGATCCGCGTCGGATGGATGCGGCCGTCGGCGATTAGTTTTTCGAGCGACATTCGGGCCACCTCGCGGCGGATCGTGTCGAACGCACTGACGATCACGACGCCGGGCGTGTCGTCGATGATCACGTCCACGCCGGTGGCCTTCTCGAACGCGCGGATGTTGCGGCCTTCGCGTCCGATGATTCGGCCTTTCATCTCGTCGTTCGGAATGCCGACCGTGCTGGTGGTGGTTTCGGCCGTGTGCGCGGCGGCGAACCGTTGGATGGATGTCAGCAGGATCTCGCGGGTCTTCTCCTCGCAGATTTCGGCCAGCTTCTTTTCATGGGCCAAAATGACCGCCCCGGTCTCGCGCTGCAATTGCGAATCGAGCATTTCCAACAGCCGCCGGGTGGCCTCTTCCTGGCTCAGCCCGGAAAGCTCGTGCAACGTCTGCCGCTGGAGGTCCAACAGTTTGGAAAGTTCGTCCTTTCGGCGGTTGGCGTCTTGGATCCGCTCGGTCAATTTGCGCTGCGTGCTCTCGACCATTTTCTCTTGCTTGCGCAGCACTTCGGCCTGTTCTTCGAGCGAGTCTTGACGTTTGTCCAACAGCCGCTCGCGTTCGTGCAGCTCACCGCGAAGCCGGCGCAGCTCTTTTTCGCTTTCGGCCTGCTGTTGGATCGCCATCTCCTTGATTTCCAACTCGGCCTCGCGGCGGCGGTTCTCCACCTCGACTTCGGCCTTGTGCACGATCGTCCGGGCCTCGGATTCAGCGTCGCGACGGCGCAGACGATCCCACACCCGGGTTAAAAAGAACGTCAACAGAACGGCCATCGACAAAGCGATGACCCAAACAAGCGCGGTCACAATGGTTTCTTGCACGACAATCATCCTCTGGAAAAATCGGCGAGCCCGACCCTTTTTCCAGGCGGCAAAGAAAGCCGAAAGAACAGCCTCAAGCGCTAGACCCCGACGCCGGGCCTTAGAACCGGCAACCGCGGACACCCGGCGCCGACGCCGCCGGACCACGGCGACCGCCGACACCACCGGTTCCAAAACATTCGATCAAGCCGCATCGTGATCCAATCGACGCCCAAGAAACCCTGGCAACCGCCCACCCCGGCCGGACCTCGTTGCGTCCGAACCGAAATCAGCATGGGCAACGGCTCCGCGGATTCGCCGCGCAACCAACGCCCTGCCAGCCATCGGATGACGATCATCAGCAGATCCATCATCGTTTTGTTTCCACAGACCTCGACGGGTTCTTGCCGCCCAATGCAATACGGGTAAAAAGCACGCTCTGTTGGCTGTTCATCGACTCCGGCCGCCCGTCTTATTGGGGGGTACGCCGAAGACACTCTAATAATACTCCTTCCAATATTAGCAGAGTCGCCGGAAACTGCAACCGAAAATCGTCGGCTCACGGCGAGACAACCCCCTCGGCAAGCACAGTTTATGGCGATCGTGTCGAAAGGCTGAAGAAAACAGGGGGGGATCGGACGAATCGCGTGGCTCTGCAAAATCAGAGGGGCACGACGACAATCCTATGGATGTCGCCAAAAATTGATAAAATGGACTCGTCCAGACACCGTTCAACCCACGATCTCCGTCTCTAGCCCCTAGCCACCCCCCCCTGCCCCGCTAATGTACCCGCTGGAAACCAAACTTGCCGCCGCCTGGCCGCCCGCCGATTGGGCCGACGTGACCGTCGTGGCAGCGGTTTCCGGCGGCTGCGACAGCGTTGCGTTGCTGCGTGCCCTTGCGGCCCTGAAGACCGGCGGCCCAGGACGATTGTGCGTCGCCCACCTGAACCACCACCTGCGACCCGATGCGGATCGCGATCAGCAGTTTGTCGTCGAGTTGTGCGAAGGGCTGGGCGTTGCCTGCGAGGTGGGTCACGCAACGGTCCGCGACCAGGGCGATGGGTTGGAGGCCGCCGCGCGGCTGGCCCGCTACGAGTTCCTCGAACAAACGGCCGGTCGGCTCGGCGCCCGGCTGGTCGCCACGGCCCACACGGCCGACGATCAGGCCGAGACGATTCTGCATCGGATTCTGCGCGGCACGGGCCTTCGCGGGCTGGCTGGCATGGCGCGCGTTCGTCCGTTGGGCCACGCCTCGCTCATTCGACCGTTGTTGGATATCCGCCGCGACGAGTTGTCGGCGTATCTTGAATCGCTCGGTCAGGGCTACTGCCGCGATTCGAGCAACGCGGATCGCCGATTCACGCGCAACCGAATCCGGCTCGAAACAATGCCGATGCTGCGCGAGCAGTTCAATCCGAACGTGGCCGACGCCCTGTTGCGATTGGGCTCGCTGGCCGCCGAGACGCAAGACGCGCTCGATCGCCAAGTCGACCAGTGGTTCGACCGTTGCGTGACATTCGATCGCCACGGCCAGGTTCGACTGGCGACGGCCCCGCTCCTTGGTCAGCCGCCGCTTCTGGTGCGCGAACTGTTTCGGGCGATCTGGCGACGTCACGACTGGCCGCTGCGTGCGATGGGGCGGCGACAATGGAACGCGCTGGGCCAGATGGCCGCCTCGCCCGAGCCGGTCAAACGCATTTTTCCCGGCAACATCGCCGTGGAACGGGTCGCCGACGAACTCCGTCTCCGGCAACAAAGCATGTCATCCTAGACGGCAGCCCCGAAAAAAATAGCCGGAATCGACGGATCCCGGCTATCGCTATTGGACGTGGACGTTTTTTCGCCGTTAAGCGTTAATGGTCTTCGTACCCTCGTGCTTGCCGACCAGCCAGAGCAGGATCGGCGAGGCGACGTAGATCGAACTGTACGTGCCCGTGGCCACGCCGATGATCAACGCGAAGGCGAATCCGTGAACCGCCTCGCCGCCGAACAGATACAACACGATGACCACCAGGAACACTGTGAAGGAGGTGAGCAACGTGCGGCTGAGGGTTTGGTTGGTGCTGTCGTTGACCATTTTGCGCGTCAGGTCGGGATTCTTGCCGCGCACTTCGCGGATCCGGTCGAACACGACGATCGTGTCGTTGACCGAGTAGCCGATGATCGTCAGGAAAGCGGCGACGATCGGCAGATTGATCTTGAACGGCTCAATCATCAGGAACCCGAGGAACGGCGCGACGTAAATGCTCACGGCGATCGCGCCGAGCATGACGAACACGTCGTGGATCAACGCCACGACGGCGGCGATGCCGAACGCGGCCCCTTGGAATCGAATCCACAAGTACACGATCATGCAAACCCAACTAGCCACCAAGGCGTAAACGGCCTGCATGCGAGTGTTGCCGGCGACAGCCGCGCCGATCGTATTGGAGGCCGGGAAGATGGGGTTGTCGGCCACCTGCTTTTGAAGCGTCGTCAGCAAGGCCTTCGTCTCTTCCGACGGCAACGAAATCTTCAGCGTCCACTGCGGGTAGGCCGTGCGCTGGCCCTCCACGTAACGGTCGTTCGACAACCGATAGACCGCGTCGGCGGCCGCGATGTGGTTCTTGTCCAACGCCGCACTGAGCATCTGCACGACGCCGTCGTAGTTGACCGGCTTGGCGAACGTCAACTCCGCCTGCGAACCGCCGGCGAACGCGTCCGGCTCGGCGACCTTTTCGACCGGCGCCGCGTCCGACTGCTTCGTCTCCGTCGGCGACGGTTTGTAGGTCGCGGCGGCCTTCGACGGCGGGACTTCGACCGCCTTGGCCGGCGCGGGCTTTTCGGCCGGAGCCGGCGTCTTTGGCTTCACCGCGGCCTTCTTGGCGGCTGGCTGGTCGGCCAGCGCCAACATCCACGCATCCGGATCGGCGGCGGCCAACAAGTGGGATGAAGGCAACTCGCGCCGCGACTGGCCGTCTTGGGCTGGTTTCTTCGTCGCCGGGGCCGCGATCACCTTCGGCGGGGTGAAATTCGCCGCGTTGCGAGCGAGCTTGTCGCCGAACGTGGTCGAAAGCACTTCGCGGACCTTATCCATGTCCGATTGCGACGTATTGATGAGGAATCGCAGGCCCTTCTGCTCGCCAGCCAACTGCACGTCGCTGACGGCCAAGTCGGGCAGCTTGCCCTTGAGGACTTCACGCACGTAGGACGTCTCTTGCGGTTTCTCAAAATACGCCTGGACCGAAACGCCGCCGGTGAAGTCGATGTCGAACAAGCCTTGACCACGATGGATCGCCACGGCGATCGCCAACACCGTAACGATGATTGAGCCGGTCAGGCAGTAGCGGAACCATCGCATGAAGTCGATGTTCGTATGGCCGATCACCCGGAGCATTTTGACGTGGGTGATCCACTGGCGTTTCTCGGCGACGTCGAAAATCACCCGGGAAACGAACACCGCGGTGTACATGCTGATGGCCACGCCGAGCCAGAGGGTGACGGCGAAACCTTTGACCTGGTCGGACCCGATGATGTAGAGCACCGTGGCGGCCAAAAGGGTCGTGATGTTGGCGTCGATGATGACCGCGCTGGCCCGCTGAAACGCATTGCGGATGGCCATGCGCAGCGTCGCCCCTCGTTCCAACTCCTCGCGCAGCCGCTCGTAAATCAACACGTTGTTGTCGACCGCCATGCCGACCGTCAGTGCGAGGCCGGCGAAGCCCGTCAATGTAAACGCGGCCTTGACCGTCAACATGACGGCGAACAGCATCAGCATGTTCAACACCAAGGCGATGTCGGCCACCAGGCCCGAGAACCGATAGTACCAAAGCATGAAGAGCGGCACCAACACGGCGGCGATCAACATCGCGTGGGTGCTCTTCGTGATCGTGTCGCCGCCGAGGGTCGGACCGCTGTACAACTCGCTGATCGGCTCTTTGGACAACGCCACCGGCAAGCTGCCGGCGTTCAACACGTTGACCAACTCTTGCACTTCTTGTTGCGTGAACGAGCCGGTGATCTGACCGCGATCGGTGATGGTGCTTTGGATCGACGGGGCGGAATACAACTGGCCGTCCAAGATGATGCCCAGCTTGTAGGTGAAATCGGTCAATTTGTCGGGCAGGTGCGTGCTCGTCAGTTCGCCGAACAGTCCGGCGCCCTTGACGTTGAAATTAAAATGCACGCACGGTTGGCCGCGTTCGTCGGCGCCGGCCTCGGCCCGGGTCAAATACGCGCCGGTGACGTTGTAATGGTCGTTGTCGACGAGGACTTCAAGCACTTCGTGATCGCCGACCTTGCGTTTGCGGGTCCCAATATCGCCGTAGCTGAGAAAGCCCCGCTCCTCGCCGGGTTTGACCGGCACCCACCAAGCCAACACGTTGCCCGACGGATCGCGGACCTGCATCTTCGACGAATCGGCCATCGCCCGCTCGATCAATTCCTTGTCGTTGCGTTGATTGGCCAGGATGCGGAACTCCAGATTGCCGGTGGTGCTGATGATCCGCTTGATCCGATCGACCTCGGCCTGGTCGACCTCCGGCACGATCACTTCGATCTGCTGCGTGCCGAACTTGCGGATCGTGACTTCTTTCTGTCCGCCGGGATTCACGCGGCGAGCGACCGCGCCGATCAGCTTGTCCATGTCGATCGTATCGGTCGACTTCACTTTCGATTGATCCACCTCGTACACCAAGATGACGCCGCCGCTCAGATCGATGCCGAGCTTCAACGGAGGGCCCATCAACAGGACGACGACGCTGGCCAACAGCGTAAACAGGCTCAGCCCGATCTTCCAGCCGTGATCGCGCATCCGAAGGGTTTTGCCCAGATAACCGCCCAGGAAAAACGAGACGGCCAACGTGGCCAACGCCACCAGCAGGTCGACATACCAGGGCATGGAAACGGAATTCGGCGCGGCGGCCTCGGCAAACAAGGTGTTTACGTACCAAGACATGAGAGACGGTTCCCTAAAGACTAGGAGGATTTATTGGCGGTTTCGTCCGACGGCTCGTCGCCCAAGACGCGGGTCACCGAGCTTAACGTCATTCGGAGCTTTGTATTCGTGGCTTCGTCCACCTTGACGGTCACTTCGTCGGCCTCGCGATGCACGTTGGTCACGACGCCGTAGATGCCGCCGGCGGTGACCACCCGGTCGTTCTTCTTGACGGCGGCCAACATCGCTTGTCGGCGCGATTGCTCCCGGCGTTGGGGACGAATCAGCAAAAAATAAAACAACACGAAAATGGCCAAAAGCGGCAGCAACGACGGCAACATCGAACTCGGCCCCGCATCCGGAGCCGGCGTGCCCGAACCGGTCGCCCCCTCGGCCAACAACGCGGCCACCTCGCCAAGTCTCGACAGCATCATTTCCACGGCAATCTCCCCGACAAGATCAACAAGGGTAAGTTCGTTATCTTAAGCACTTCCCCCGCAAGCGGCAAGGGGAAAGTCCGAGG
>JBDKTJ010000108.1:0-9293 GCA_039698075.1 Thermoguttaceae bacterium
CGAAGGCCAAGTCGGGCACTTGCCGATCGTCCTTCGGGGCGTTTGGCAGATGCTCGACGTAGCGCACGGTGTCGTAGCCGGCGTAACCGACCGCGCCGCTGCAAAACGGCGGCAACTCGGGCAGGTGGACCGCGTGAAACGATTCGACCTGACGCCGCAATTCGTCGAGCGGATTGTCGCAATCGAACTGGCGAGTGACCAACGTGGGCGCGCCGCCGGCCGACACGCCGGAGTACGCATTGGTCGTCACGCGACGCCCATAGGCCTCAATCTCAAAAAACGGATCGACGGCCAGAAAGCTGTATCGCCCCACTTTTTCGCCGCCGATGACGCTCTCGAACAAACAGGCGCAGCGGCCGGCGTCCAACCGATGAAACGCGCTGACCGGCGTGAGCGAATCGCTCACCAGTCGACGATAGACAGGCGCCAGATTGGCGTCGGCGGCCAACCGCTCGAACGTCTCGAAGTCAGGAAAGTGGGAAATTGCCATGAGAGGGTCGCGGGGGTAAAACGATCGAAGGTCAGCCGGGGAAGAAGATTTCGATTTCCCGCTTGGCCGACTCGGGACTGTCGGACGCGTGGACCAGGTTCATCTGTTGACTTGCGCTGAAATCGCCGCGGATGGTGCCCGGGGCGGCTTCGAGCCCGTTGGTCGCGCCGACCATGCCGCGGATCACGCGGACGGCCTGCGGGCCCTCGACGATCATCGCCACGATCGGTCCGCCGGTGATGAACGCTTCAAGTTCCGGATACCAGGCTTTGTGAATATGCTCGGCATAGTGGCGTTTGGCCAGTTCCGGCGTCACGCGCATCAACCGCATCGCGGCGATTTCGAGGCCCTTGTCTTCAAATCGGGCCAACACACGGCCGATCAGCCGCCGACGAACGCAGTCGGGCTTCAACAACACGAGAGAACGTTCCATGAGGCAATCCCTTCGAAAATCCTTCCAGGAAACCGGTTATTATAGGAGATTCGGCTCCGTCGCTCAAGGTTCACCCGCAGGCGGTGGTCTGAAGCGGCGGTTGCCGGGTTTCCGCGGGCCGGGTACGATGAGGAGTGTTTCTTGAAACCTGTCCGACCAACCGCCCGATGCCCGAATCCGCCCATCCGCCGCGATCCGTCGAATTGATGGCCCCCGCCGGCGATTGGGACTGCGTGGCCGCGGCGGTCGAAAACGGCGCCGACGCCGTCTATTTTGGGCTGCAAAACGGCTTCAACGCCCGGGCCAAGGCCTCGAACTTTCGCGAAGAGGACCTGCCCCGGCTGATGGACGATCTGCATGTCCATGGCGTTCGCGGCTATCTGACGCTCAACACGCTGGTGTTCGACGACGAACTGCCGGCGGTCGAGCGGTCGGCCCGATCGGCCGTGCGGGCGGGCGTCGACGCCGTGTTGGTGCAGGATGTCGGACTGCTGCGGCTTTTGCATCGTTTATGTCCCGAATTGCCGCTGCACGCCTCCACGCAAATGACGCTCAGCAGCGCCGAGTGCATCTGCGAGGCGCAGTCGCTGGGCATTCGCCGGGTCGTGTTGCCGCGCGAGCTTTCGATCGCCGAAATCGCCGCGATCCGCCGGCAGACGGACGTTGAATTGGAGGCGTTCGTCCACGGCGCGTTGTGTCTGAGCTATTCGGGCCAGTGTTTGGCGAGCCTGTCGTTGGGGGGACGGAGCGCCAATCGCGGTCGATGCGCGCAGCCGTGCCGGTTGCCCTATCAGGTCGTGACCGACGCGACCGGCAGCCGCGTCGACCGACGCTATCCGTTGAGTCCGCACGATCTGGCGGCTTACGATCGGGTGGCGAGGCTTTGCGAGGCCGGCGTCTCGGCCCTAAAAATCGAAGGCCGCCTAAAGCCGCCCGCATACGTGGCCATCGCCACCCATTGCTACCGCGAGGCGTTGGACGTCTGTCAAAATTCCCTCGCCTGCCGGGAGAGGGAAGCGTCGCCAAGTCCCGAGGAACTCGCCGAGTTGGAGACGACTTTTTCACGCGGCTTCTGCCACGGTTGGCTGGATGGCGACGACCATCAGGCGTTGGTGTCAGGCCAAAGTTCGGCCCATCGGGGGAGTCTGCTCGGCTGCGTGCGCGGCGTTGGCGGCGATCGGATCGTCGTCGAGTTGTCCGGCCCGGTCCAACGCGGCGACGGCGTCGTGTTCGAGGCGGACCGCAGCCAGGGCGACGAGCAGGGCGGCCGCGTTTATGAGATTTTCCAAAACCGGCAGCCGTTGAAAACCGCGACGACCGGATCGGTCGAACTGGCCTTCCGGTACAACTCGATCGACCTGTCGAAAATCCATTTGGACCAAAAGGTCTGGAAAACCGACGATCCGCGGACGGCCCAGCGGATTCGCCGACGTCGGGTGGACCGCGACGCGCGACGCCGCACGGCCTTGGACATCACGGTTGAGGCGTCGTCAGGTCATCCGTTGTGCGTCATTGCAAGGACCGACGCCGGCGTCCAGTGCCGCGTCGAATCGCAACAGCCGTTGGCCGAAGCCACCAAACATCCGCTGACCGTCGAAACGCTCACCGAACAGTTCGGCCGGTTGGGCCAGACCGCGTATCAGTTGCGGAGCCTTGAGGCTGAAATCCACGGGCGTCCGATGGCGCCGCTGAGCGTTTTGGGCCAACTGCGCCACGAGTTGGTCGAGCGACTGAACGCCGCCGGCTGGCCCAAACGGACCGTGTCGCCCGAGTCCGCGCTGGCCTCGCTCGAAAAAGAAATTACGCGGCCCATTCCTCAACCCAACGTTTCCGGTCCGCAGTTCCACGTTCTCTGCCGATCGCTCGAACAGGTGGAAGCGGCCTTGAAATGCCGTCCGGCCAGCGTGATCGTCGACGTTCAAGAGCCCGGCGACTGCGATCGGACCGTGCGGACCGTTCGTACGGCCGGCGTTCAGGTCGCATTGGCCGCTCCGCGGATCCACAAGCCGGGCGAATCCGACGTTTTTGAGTCGCTGGCCCGATGCCGGCCCGATGCCGTGTTGGTCCGCAATTTGGCGGGCCTGGCGTTTTTTCGACGGCTCGGCATTCCGAGGATCGCCGACTTCTCGCTCAACGCCGTCAATCGTCTCACGCTGGCGTGGCTTGTCGCCCAAGGCGCCGGGCGAGTGACGGCCGCCTACGATCTGGACGAGCGGCGATTGCTGGATCTGGCCGCGGCGGTCGAGCCCGATCGTCTGGAAGTGATCGTCCATCGGCACACTCCGATGTTCCATAGCGAACATTGTCTGTTCTGCAATTTGCTGTCGGAATCGCACAACCGGCAAGATTGTGGGCGATGGTGCCGCCGCAACGCGCTTCGGCTGCGCGATCGCCTCGGCGTCGAACATCCGGTGCAGGCCGATCGCCAATGCCGCAACACGGTCTTTCATGGCCAGCCGGAAAGCCTGATGCAACAGCTTTCGGAACTCGAACGCCGCGGCGTCCGGCATTTTCGCGTGGAATTGCTCACCGAAACCACCCCGGCCGAGGTCCGCCGCCTGCTGCCAGGCCCGTAGAAATGATTGTCAATCTGCCTCCACGACGCGAAATTACGTAAATTACAGAAGATACGAATTGAAGGAAAGCAAGGCGGCTTGTGGTAGCATAAAAACTTTCCCTGTTGGCTTGCGGTCCAACCATCTTGTGTCTTGCGTCGAGCGGCCGTTTCGGATACTCTTTGCCGCCCCTTGGGTTGGTGGCTTTCGGGACGGTGTCTTTTCATGGATTACGAAGTTCAACGAAGCGCGAGGCATTGCAGCGTCACCGGGCGGGAGTTTGGCCCCGGCGAGGTGTTTTATTCCGTGTTGACGGCCGACGGTGCGACGTTGAATCGGACGGACTATTCGCCGGAAGCGTGGCAAGGGCCGCCCGCCGAGTGCGTCGGCTGGTGGAAATCGCAGATTCCCGATCGAAACTCCGCTCGAAAACACTGGGCGCCGAATGACGTGATGCTTCAGTTTTGGGAGGAGTTGGCCGAGCAGCCCGACCGACGGGACATGCGTTATGTGCTGACGCTTTTGCTGGTGCGGCGTCGCGTGTTTCGATTGGAGGAAGAGGGGACCGCCTCGGACGGCCCGGATGGCCAGCCTTGGTTGGCGGTGTATTGCCCTCGTCGCGAAACGACCTATCGGGTGCCGGTCGTTCCGCCCGATCCGCAACGGGTCGAAACGATTCAAGAAGAGTTGGCGGCGATGCTCCGATGACGGAGAAATCTGCGATGGAAAAAGTGGAGCGTACAAAGCGGCCCGTGGTCCGTGATGCCTTGTCTTCCGCTCCACGTCCCTCGGCGTTGAGTTTCTTGCTGTTGCTGGCGGGCCTGTTTTCGTTTTGCGGGGCCGGGTGTCCGCAGATGTTGCAGCGATACTCCAACCCGTTGCCGAGAGTGTTGCCGCCCTCGCCGACGTTGCAGCAAGTGATCGAGGTGGTCAACCGCAACAGCTCGCAAATCCAGTCGTTTTCGACCAGTCATGCCTCGATCAGCGGACGCGATTTTCCGACGCTCGGCGCCAGCGTGGCGTTCGAGCGGCAGCGGCGATTTCGACTTCGGGCGGGCACCGGCCTGACTGGCACCGAACTGGACGTCGGCAGCAACGACGAGTTGTTTTGGGTTTGGATGCGGCGCAACCAGCCGCCGGCGCAATATTATTGCCGTCACGACCAGTTTGCTTCCAGCCCGGCCAAACGGTCCTTGCCGTTCGAGCCCACCTGGCTGATCGAGGCCCTGGGCGTGACGCAGTTCGATCCGGCGATGCCGCATCAAGGCCCGAAAACGCTGCCCAACGACCGGCTTCGGATCGACACGATCATGAACACGCCGGACGGCCCTGTGACGAAAATCACCATTCTCGACGGCTCGCAGGGCTGGATTTTGGAGCAATACGTGTACGACGCCCGGCGTCAGTTGCTGGCCAGCTCCACGGCCAGTGGGCATCGTCGCGATCCGTTGAGCGGGCTGGTGATGCCCACCGTGGTGAACGTCACTTGTCCGGCGGCCCAGTTGGCCATGCGAATCGACCTGGGGCCGGTCGAAATCAATCGTCCGGCGAGCGATACGGCTTCGCTGTGGTCGATGCCGAACTATCCCAACACGCCGCTGGTCAATCTGGCCGATCCGAACAGTTATCCGCCCGTCGCCCCGGTGGCGTCCGGCCCGCGCGCGGCCAACCGCGGACGCCGCACGACGCGGTAGGACGTTGCAGGACCGTATTTCTTGCCTCGATAAAGAAGGCGGCCTTGTGACGCAAAAAGCGACGACGCACCCGGCGGCAGAGATTCGTCAGGAATCGCAAGAAAACACAAAAGCCCATGAAAACAAGGGCTTTTTGCGAAAAACTGCGAGTGGTTGCTTCTTGTTGCAAACCACCCAAAAGTAGCGGCGGTAGGAGTCGAACCTACGACACGCGGATTATGATTAGTACAGGGGCATTCTCCCACTGTTCTCTGCGTGTCGCAAGTCTCTGGAAACCAGGGTTTTTATGCCGTGATTTAGGGCGTTGGTTCAAAAAACGTACTGGACACAGGTACGGTTCCTGGTATTGTTGGATGAGCATTGCCGGGAAGGGCGGGTAGCTCCCGCCCAAGTGGCCCGGCGGGTGTTCAGGGAAAACCTAATCGCCCCTGATGCCCGCCGAGCCGACCCGCTGAGAAAGGATTAGGACTCTCATGGCGACGAAGCCGAACGGCAGGAAGTCTAAGGCGACCAATTCATTCGGTCCTGAGCTGGTTTGGGAGTACCCTTGCAACGCCCCAGCGATTCTTCGGCCGCGTATGGCCCCCGACGAGCGGGCATGGCACCTTATTGAGCTAGGGATACCAGCAGCGACGGCAGCCGAACTGTTGGCCGATGCCCCCAGTGTAATGAACCATGCCGCGATTGTGGCCATAGCCAATGATTGGCTTGAGGCTCACGGGCAGCCGACAATCATACCCGACCCACGCCCGACAGTACCCCGCCCGCCGCAATGGGCCACGCCGGAGGAACTTCGACAGCATTGCCAAAAGCTGAGAAACGATTGGCTGGAAGCTGACCCCAACGACAACGCACATTGCCACTTCGCCCATAGCTACCTGGAAGACTTATTGCGGGCCATGCGTGCAATGCCTGATCGTTCCGCCCCCCCTCCGATGCTGCACGTGGCGACAATCGAAGATGCTTTGCAGGCCGTTGATGCCGTGGTGAGATGGTGTGACGAAAACAAAAATGCCAAAGTGGATCGGCCGGAAGAGGTGTTGCATGATGCCGAGGCAATCGACAGAGGTGTCGCCCCACGTAATGAGTGGATTATGCAACAGTACGACGCGCACGGAACTGACACCTACCACAAACCGGCGAAGATTTACACTAAGTGGAAAGCCATGACGGCAACCGAACGGGCGTCAATCTGCCCCGACAGCCCGAACAAGATCAGCAAGGCAACGGTTGACCAGGTTGTCAAACTCGCCCGCAAGGAACGCAACTGTCAGGATCTCGCGAAGCCAAAGCGGACGCCGCGAAAGAAAACATAGCGGGGAAGATATACGGCGTTTTACGGTGTTTTACCGTCTCTTTTACCGCCTTTTCCGCTTTGGCCTATCCCGCGATTGTGTGACACAATGCGGGCATGACACAGCTACTCACCCAATCCGAAGCGGCCGACTTTCTTGGCTTGACGCCTCGTCAAGTGTTGCGGCTTGCCAATCGCGGCGAATTGCCGCGTGTCGTTTTCCCGAATCGCGAAACACGGTTTGACCAAGCCGACCTCGTGCATTTCGTCGAAACTCACAAACGGCCAGCGGTCGAAAGGGTCGCAAAATGAAACCCCTAAGCCGGCTGCAAGGACGTGGTGAGCTACGGGCCGACGCCCTCTATCCTGTTGGGGTGTTTTTGCGACGGCTAGGCATCGGGCGGCACAGTCTGACTGCGTTGCGGCGACAGGGGTTGCCGGTTCGCACGATCGGGACGCGATTGATGATCGACGGCGGAGAGGCGTTGGCCTTCTTGCGGCGACAGTGGCAAGAGCCATCTGGCGATCAGGGAGGGCAAGCCGATGGCTAAATTCACCCCCGACGAGCTGCGCCGCGCGATCGAGGCTCTGGCCATCATCGAGCAGGATGGTGATCCCGACGAGTGGGCAGCGATCCTGCGGCAGGCCCAGGACTCCGCGCCAGCGAGCGACCCATGGGATAATGTCGCCATTGGTGTGCGACCAGCGGCCGAGGGATTGACGCGGCGACTGACCCGACTGATAGACGCGGCACCCGACGACTGCATGGATGCGGCACTGCGAGTGTACGCCCGCGATCGCGGCTGCGCGGTGTATGACGCCATGCTGGCATACGCGGCCGAGCTATCCGGCGATACGCCGCATCCCGTCGCAGTCCCCACTACACCAGTACCGCGTCCAGCCGTGCGAATCGTCTCAGATCGTGAGGGCGCAGCATGACAGACCTGCGAGTATCTGTAGGCCATCCCAATGGCGACGGCAAGCGGCCCGTGGTCTATCGGTTTGATGGCCGGGAGTATCCCGACACAGTTGACGTTTCGAGCGGCTGGCAACGTGAGCAATCGTTGCGGCGTGGTTTGGAGGCCCTTGGACTTCCTGCCGACAATCTATCGGCCCTTGGGACCGAAGTGGTTCGGCTGGCGAGCGAGGCCGACCAAAAGACCAACGGCGTCGAACGTAAGATCGACTATCACCTGCAAAGCTGTGCCGACCTCGTTGCAACGACGTTCGATATTCGATTCCTCGTTGACGGCATCATGGCCGCCGGGCAACCGATGGTCATTGCCGGGCCGCAAAAGGCCCTCAAGACCTCAATTGCCCTCGATATGGCGTTTGCGTTGGCAATGGGTGGCTGTTTCCTTGGCCGGTTCAAGGTGCCCGAGCCGGTTGGCGTCGGGTTTATGTCGGGTGAATCCGGCTTGCCGACGTTGGCCGAAACCGTCCGCCGCATTGCCCGAGCAGCGGGCTATGATCCGGCGGGGGTTCGTAATCTTGTAATCAGCGACCGCGTACCTCAGATTGGCAGCCCCGACCACTTGACGGCAATCGACGCCATTATCCAAGAACACGCGCTCGAGGTGCTTTTTATTGATCCGGTTTTCATGGCGATGGATGGGGCCGACGCCGGCAATCTGTTCATCCAAGGTCAGTTATTGCGGCGAGTCAGCGAGCTTTGCCAAGAACGCGGTTGTAGCCTCGTGTTGCTCCATCACGTCAAAAAAGGATCGGGTAATGACTATCAACCCATCGAGCTTTCCGCAATTTCTTGGAGCGGCTTTGCGGAGGCAGCACGACAATGGATTCTCTTGAATCGACGCGAACCTTATGAACCCGGCAGCGGCTTGCATCGGTTGCATTTGTGTGTGGGCGGTTCGGCCGGGCATGGCGGCTACTGGGGCATCGACGTTGACGAGGGACGGTATCAGGCGGGGACGGATCGGCGTTGGAACGTATCGGTTCTCGATTCGACCGAAATCAAAACGGCTGGCAGCGACCGCAAGGACGCCGACCGAGAAGCCCGCCGGCAAGAAGTCTTGGATACCGACCGCCGGGAGATTGTTGCGGTTGCCGTCAAGCTGAAAGCCCCGGAGAGTAAAACCGCCCTGCGCGATCGGTGCCAATGTGGTCATGCTCGATTCGGTCGGGCGTTTGCTTCCCTTGTTGCCGACGGCACGCTACAAGCGGCGACCGTGACGAAGGCAAACGGGCAAACCTACGAAGGTTGGAAGGTACGCGATGAACAAGAAATCTAACACCCGCCCGCACCCGCCCGCCACACCGGCCTGCAAAGCCGGGCGACTGGCCAACGCACACCGGCCCGCTCCCTTATGTAATAAGGGGCGGGCGGCTGGTGGTGTGCCATCATCGAAAGGCGATTGTGAGCAGAAAGAAAAACCGGGCGAGTGGATTCCCAAAGAGTACCGATTGCCGGACAGCATTAAAGAAATCGAAGCTGGCCGACCGGGCAAACAGTTGGAACTGTTTGGGCGCGACGAATCGAAAGAGAGGCGGCTTGCCCGATTGCTGGCCAACGTGCCCGTCGCGATGGCGGCCAGCCGGCTGGAATCCAGACCAACGGACCTATCATCCCACGATCCACAACGGAAACTCCTGAAAAATAAGCGGTTGAACAATGACAGTACCTCGAACGGTACTTTTTGAGAGCGAAATCCACCCCAGAGCGGGGAAAAACCACAAGGGAACAAGCGATGGAAAATCTTCAAGAGTTTGTGAGCAATCGAGGATCGACATTGCGGGTCAACCGCACTGACGGCGTGATTCGCGGTGTGCGAATCATCGGGCTGGAATCGTCCAACGGTCGGCGCTA
>JBDKTJ010000109.1:0-11700 GCA_039698075.1 Thermoguttaceae bacterium
TTTTCTCGGCGTCACGGAAGACCCATGAGACCCAGCGGCCGCACGATTGTGTTTGGACTGTTTGCCACGGTAGGCGCGGCGTTGGCCGTGTGCGTGGCCGTATCGTCCGGCCCGTCTCAACGCGAAAAAGAAGAACGCAAGAACTCGCCGAAGCCGGTTGCCGCGACGGTCGACTTGAAGCGCGTCCCTCGTGTCGCGGATTCGCCGTTTGCGGCCAAGGCGGTGGTTTACACGGATCGGCGCGACTCGGCGGCGTCCGTCCTTGGTCCGACGCTGGTCGAATCCGGCCGTCCGTACGCCCAGCGGGCGTCGCTGCCGGTGCAGGGCGACGTTTCGTTGCCGACGGCTTTGGATCAGTTGCGGACCCAACTCAACAACAATGCGCCGCCGCCCGGCTCGGTTCCGCCGCCTTCAACCCCGACGGCCGCCCAAGTCGGTTCCCCTTCGTCGGGCTCGTCGACGACCGTCCGCGACAAGACGACCGTCCTCGGCGCGGCCGGCGGAAAACTCTCGATCCACATTTTCGACGAAGACCTTCGCAAGGTGCTCGATTTATTGGGCGAGCAGGGCAATTTGAACATTCTGGCCAGCAAAAATGTGCAAGGCCGAGTGTCAGCCACGCTGAAGGACGTCGATATCGACAACGCGTTGAAGGCGATTTTGAAGTCGACCGGATACGTTTCCCGCCACGAGGCCAACTTCATCTTCGTCGGCACGCCCGAGGATTTCACAAACATCGAGCAGGGCATGGATCGGCTGGGCACGCGGGTGTACCGGACCAATTACATCACGGCCGCCGAGCTGAACTCGCTCGTGAAGCCGTTGCTGACCCCGCGCGTCGGCGTGTCGAGCGTATCGTCGGCCGCGGAGGGCGGCATTGCCTCCAGCGACGCGGGCTCCGGCGGCAACAAGTTTTCGGGCGGCGAAGTGTTGCTGGTCCGCGACTTCGAGGCCGTCTTGAGCCAAATCGACCAATTGGCGACCGAGGTGGACGTCCGACCGTTGCAGGTGTCGATCGAGGCGATGATCCTTAGCGTGAAGCTGTCGGACAGCGACAGTTTCGGCGTCAATTTTCAGTTGCTGCGTGACAATCCGAACATCAAGTTCGGGTTTGGCTCGCCCGCTACGAGTCTGTCGAACTTCACCTTGGACGGCGGATTGAAGTTCGGATTTCTCGACAGTTCGCTCGGCGCGTTCATCGAGGCCCTCGAAACCGTCGGCGAGACGAACGTGGTCGCCAACCCTCGGTTGATGGTGCTCAACAAACAGCGGGCCGAAGTCCAGATCGGCGAGAAGAAGGGCTACGTCAACCAAACCATGACGTCCACGAGCACCACGCAAAGCGTCGAGTTCCTGGACATCGGCGCCCAGTTGCGGCTGCGTCCGTTCATCTCCAGCGACGGACTGATCCGCATGGAGATCCACCCCGAGTTGTCCGACGGCGACGTGAAAGTCGACACCTCGGGCACGTCGGTCGTCACGTTGCCCAACAAGGAACTGACGCAGGTGACGACGAACATCATGGTCCGCGACGGCTGCACCGTGGTCATCGGCGGATTGATCCGCGAGCAACTCACGAATCAGACCACGCAGGTGCCGGTGCTGGGCAGCCTGCCGTGGGTCGGGTTCGCGTTTCGGCAAACCAAAGAGACCACGGAACGCCGCGAGGTATTGGTGCTCATCACGCCGCGAATCGTGTACGAGCCGGGCACGTGCCAGGAAGGAGCCAAGGGCGCTTGCGAATTCTTGCGTCGTCAAAGCACTTACGCCGACAAGATGAGCCCGTTCGGCAAACGGTCGATCGCACGACGCTACTACCGGCTGGCCGAGCGAGCCTACGCCGAGGGCGACATGAACAAGGCGCTGCGATTCGCGGAAATGTCGGTCCAATTCGACCCGTTGGATCGCGCGGCCCTCGAACTGCGCAGCGACATTTGGCTGGGCAAACCCTACAAGGGCGCAGCGGCTGTGAATGGTGCGCCGTCGAGCCAGCCGATGGAAGGCGCCGCGATGGCCGACTGGTTGATCGACGATTTGGAGAAGCCGGCCACCCCGCCCGCGCCCGCCGCGATGCATCCGCTCGACCCCGGCGTGCCAGGTCGCCATACAAACCTCGTGCAGCCGAAGGTGCTCCAATGATTTCGACTTCCAGGAAATCGGACGCACGAACGCCTGCCGCGGTCTGCCTGGCCGTTTGCCTGGCGGCGGCGTTGGCCGGCTGCGCCAGCTTTCCTTGGCCGAAGACCATCACCGACGGCGACGCGGCCCAAAAACAAAAGAAACGCAGCGAAGAGTTCAATCAGTATTTCGATCAGCAACGCGACTTCGCGGAGTATCAAGCGGCCGAGGCTTGCTGGCTTCAACAGCGAGACTCGAAGGGATGTCGGGAGCGATTGGAAAAGCTGTTGGCCCGCCAGCCTCGGCACCGCGAAGCCCGTTTGCTGATGGTCGAAACCCTGCTGGCCGAAGGCCAATCGGACGCGGCCTATCGGCAGGCGAAAGCCGCGTTGGACACCCATCCGAACGATGCCCAATCGCACTACGCGATGGCGATGTCGCTCGACGCCCAGGGCAAACTGACCGAAGCGACGGCGTACTACGAGCGGGCGACCAAGATGGACCCGCAAAACGCCACCTTCGCCGCCGCGTACCAAACGGCCCGCGAGGCCAACCACCAAGTAGCTCGACCGCTGAAGGCCACGTCGATCGGCGATTCTCCGGCCGGCGACGCCCGACGCCCGGCGGGACAGGCGACGGCCTACGAGGAGCTATTATCCGGTCGCAACGCACCGACGCCGGCCCAACGCGCGGATTATTCCGAAAATGCCGGCAATGCACGATCGGCCGGGGCGACGGAAAAAGACCCGATCGCCGAACAGCTTTGGCAGGGTCAGGCCGCGTTGGCCGAGAACGATGCGACGGCGGCCGTCGACCATTTCCGCCAAGCGGCTGCGATCAACCCGGATAATCCGCAAATTCCGATCGCCGGAGCGGCGGCTTTATTGCGGACGAACCATCCGAACCTGGCCGTCGAGCTATTGCGTCCTGCGGCGAAACGGTTTCCACAGACGCCTGCGGTGCATCGGGTGTTGGGAGCGGCTCTCTACCGAATGGGCGACTATCCGACCGCCCAAGTCTCGCTCCAACAAGCGCTTTCGTTGGACAAATCCGATGCGCTATCCTACCTTTTGATGGGGTACACGTTGGCGAAGCTCGGCCAGACCGAGAATGCGGAAGCCCATTTCCGCCAGGCTCGGACGCTGGACCCGCGATACCAAGCGGTGCGCTGACGCCGACGTGGTTCCCTCTTGCGCCGGTTTTGACATGCGTCAAAGTCGCAACGCAACGAGCGGTTTTCGCCGATCGGGACGTCCTCCCGGTCGACCGATCGCTTCACACCCCTCGGATGAACATGAACGACTCGAACGGCAATCGTTGGTGGATCGGCTCGGCGCTGGCGCTGTCGTCGGCGTTCGGCCTGACATGGCTCGGCGGATGTTTTTTCCCCGGCGCGCACTGGTCGCTTCGCGTCGCGGTCCTGGGACTGGGTTGGACGATGATCGCTGGACTGTGTTGGTGGACCCACCGTCGCATCCGACGTGAAAGCCGACTCCTCCAACGATATTTCGAGGCGTTGTGCCAATGGGCCGAGCGACAGGCCGATCCGGCCAACCTGCCGCCGGCGCCGACGGCCTTTCCGTGGCGCGGCATCGCCGAACAAATCGAAACCGTGATCCGCCGGTTGCAGCAGCACGTCGATCAGAGCGAACAACGACGCGCGACCTTGGAACTGCGATGCCGTCGAGCCGCCGCCGAGACCGAGCAAATCCGACAGATTTTCTCCGGCCTGGCCGATCCGATTCTCGCCGTCGACCAGTATGACGAAATCGTGCTGGCCAACCCAAGCGCCGAGCAACTGTTCGAGATTCCCACGCAACGTCCCGAGTCTCGGGCGCTGGCCCGACTGGTCCGCTGCGAAAAGCTCGTGCAATTGCTCAGCGCGACGCGGCAGCACAAGACGACGGGACATCGAACCGACGAAATCGAATTGACCGACGACGCCGGGCATTCGCACTGGTATCGGGCGACGGCCGTCAAGCTGTCCGACGGCGACGACCATGCCGTCGGCGACGGGGCGGTGGTCACGTTGCGCGACATCGGCGACCAGAAATCGCTGCAAAAACGCAACGCCGAGTTCGTCTCGTCCGTGAGCCACGAAATGAAAACGCCGCTGGCCGGCATCAAGGCCTACGTCGAACTGCTGGCCGACGGCGACGCCGAAGACGAGCAGACGCGGGAAGAATTTTTGAGCGTCATCAACAGCCAGACCGATCGCCTGCAACGGCTGGTCGACAACCTGTTGAACTTGGCCCGGATCGAGGCCGGCGTCGTGAGCGTCAGCAAGCAACACCGCTCGCTCAACGAACTGCTGGAAGAATCGCTGCACGTCGTGCAACCGTCGGCCGAAGCCAAACAGATCGAGCTGCGGGCCGAACTGAGTCCGCTGTACCTGGGCGTCCGCGCGGACCGCGACATGATGCTCCAGGCGGCGATCAACCTGTTGAGCAACGCGATCAAATACACCCGCCAAGGCGGCTCCGTCACCTTGCGAAGCCGGCTGGTCGACGACCAAGCGCGGTTCGAAGTTCAAGACACCGGCGTCGGGTTGAACGAAGAAGATTGTTCGCGCGTGTTCGAGAAGTTTTACCGCGTCAAGAAGGACAAAGACATGGCCGCGGGCACGGGCCTCGGGCTGCCGCTGGCCAAGCACATCGTCGAGGACGTTCACGGCGGCAAGCTGACCGTCGAAAGCACGCTGGGACAAGGCAGCACGTTCATCGTCGCGTTGCCCTGCACGGGCCAGATGCTCGGCGATCATTGACGAATTGGAAATGATGAAAGAAGAACCGCGAGTCAGGGCGTTGAACGACATCATCAACCTTGTGGGCCGCCATCATGGGTAAGCGCGTTTTACTGTGCGACGACGAGATCCATATTTTGAGGGCCGCCGAGTTCAAACTGAAAAAAGCCGGATACGACGTCCACGTCGCCAACGACGGACAAGAGGCGTGGGAGGCCATCCAGCAGCAGAAACCGGACGTGTTGATCACCGACTGCCAGATGCCGCGATTGGACGGACTGGGCTTGGTGCAAAAAGTCCGAGCCGACTCGCAGCTGGCCGACCTGCCGATTTTCATGCTGACCGCCAAGGGTTTTGAGCTGTCGCACGACGATCTGGCCGCGAAGTGGGACGTCCGGGCCGTGATCGCCAAACCGTTCAGCCCGCGCGAATTGCTGCGGCAGGTCGACGCGGCGTTGGGAGAAACCAGGGACACGCAGAAAGACGAACGATCGAGAGGTTCCGATGCCGCTTCCGACTGAAATATTCGGCGACGTGATCGTGGTCCACACGCCCGAGGAATTGGGGGCGGACCAGGGCGACGCGATGGCCGCGCAAATTCCCGCGTTGGACCGCCGCTGCGTGGTGCTCGACATGGACGCCACGGAAACGATCGACAGCAAGGGGCTGGCCACGCTGTTGGACGTCCAGGAAAAGGTGCGCGACGCCGGCGGCGAGATCAAAATCGCCACGACCAACGCAAGCAATCGGAAAATTTTGGAAATCACAAGACTCGATCAGCAACTCGAAGTGTTCGACAGCATGATCGACGCCGTCCGTAGTTTTTGAGGGAGCTGTCCGCCGTCAACCGTCCATAATCGCGTAAAACCGCAAACTAACCTCCCCCATCACAATCTGACCACCGGCCGCTGACCACCATTCCCATGAACACCGCAACCCTCGCACCACGACGCCTCGGCGCCTTGCTGATCGACAAGGGCTATCTGACGCCCGACGGGTTGCAGTCCGCGCTGGATCGGCAGAAGCAAGAGGGCCGCAAAAAACTGCTGGGCGAAACGCTCGTCGAGCTGGAGTATTGCACCGAGGACCAGGTGGTCGAGTGCCTGGCCGCCGAGTACGGCGTGCCCTATGCGAAACTCGACGCCCGGACGTTCGATCCGAAAATCATCGACGTCCTGCCGCGCGAGTACGTCGAAAAGAATCTCGTGTTGCCATTGTTTTTGATCCGCGGCGTGTTGACAATCGCGGTGTCCGAGCCGTCCAATCTGTTTTTGATCGACGAGATCCGCGGGCTGACGAATTTGCAGGTGCAAATCGTCGCCGCCAGCGGCCGGGACATCCGGCGAACCATCACGACGCTGCCGAATTCGAAGGTGTTCGTGATCGACGACATCATCGAGGATTCCGACACGGCCGACGTGACGCTGATCGAGGACGCGATCGAAGACATCGGCGACGTTGAGGAGATCGCAGGCCAATCGCCGATCATCCGGCTGGTGAACTACGTGATTTTCAACGCGGTGAAGGAGGGGGCCAGCGACATCCACATCGAACCGGCCGAGCGGTGCATGCGCGTCCGCTACCGGATCGACGGACGCCTGCACAAGGCCCTCGAGGTGCCGCAGCATCTGCTCAGCGCCGTCACGAGCCGCATCAAGATCATGGCCGGCATGGACATCAGCGAGCGGCGGCTGCCGCAGGACGGACGCGTCCACGTGATGCTCGAAGGACGCAAAATTGATCTCCGCGTCAGCACCTTCCCGGCCACGCACGGCGAAAAAACCGTCATCCGCGTGCTCGACACGAGGGCCGTGTCGTTGAACCTCGAAGACCTGGGCTTCGCCGAGGATATTTTGGAGGCGTTTCGTCGAAGCATCCAAGCCCCCAACGGCATCATCCTCGTGACCGGACCGACCGGAAGCGGAAAGTCGACGACGCTCTACGCCGCGCTGAACGCCATCAGTTCGATGGAAAACAACGTCTGCACGGTCGAAGACCCGATCGAATACCACCTGCCGCTGATCAATCAGTTTCAGGTGCAAGCGAAGATCGGCATGACGTTTTCGAAGGCGCTTCGGACGCTGTTGCGTCAAGACCCCGACGTCATCATGGTCGGCGAAATCCGCGACGAGGAAACCGCGCGCACCGCCATCCAAGCCGCGCTGACGGGCCACTTGGTTTTCAGCACCCTGCATACGAACGACGCGTGCTCGGCCATCACGCGGCTGATCAACATGGGCGTCGAGCCGTACCTGATCGGCGCGGCGCTGAACATGGTGCTGGCCCAGCGGCTCGTGCGCCGCATCTGCCCGAAGTGCCGATCGACCTACGAACCGCCGCGCAACGTGCGCAAGGCCCTGGAACGGATGGGCCACGATTTCACCGAGTTTCACAAGGGTCTCGGCTGCAAGGCGTGCCGCAACACCGGGTACAAGGGCCGGCTGGGCATCCATGAGCTGATGGTCATCAGCGACGAAATGCGCGACGCGATCGTCGCCGATCCGACCATCGGAAATCTCCGAAAAATCGCGACGCGCGACCACATAATCACGCTCGACCACGACGGGTTCCGCAAAGTCCGCGAGGGGCTGACCACCGTCGAGGAAGTGTTTCATATCGTCGGCGACGTCGGAGGCGTCGGGAGCTAAAAAAGGGGCTAGGGGCTAGGGCGATCGAAAAAAGTTTTGCCGTCGCGGCGACGCGAGGGACGTGACGATGACCACGAATTACCAATATCGCGTCCGCGATCCGATGGGCAACGCCATCACCGGCAGCATCGACGCCGTGTCGGCCGAAGACGCCTCGCAACAACTCCGTCGCGACGGCTTCCAAGTGCTCGAACTCGAAGAGGCCGAGGACGAAGGACTGTTTCCCGGGCGCATCTCGAAAAACGACCTGATCTACGTCACCAGCCAATTGGCCATCATGGTCGACACCGGCATCACGCTGTCGACCGCGTTGGGCGGCATCGTCGAGCAAGAGACGAATCCCGCGTTGCGGCGCGTGCTGAAAACTCTGAAAGAAGACGTCGAGGGCGGCCGGGATTTTTCCTCGGCCCTGGCGAAGTTTCCAAAACATTTCGACAACACCTACGTGTCGCTGGTCAAGGCCAGCGAGGCCACCGGTTCGTTGGGCCCGATGCTCGACCGCATCGCCGGATACCTGCGCAAGGAAGCGGAAACCCGCGGCAAAGTGCGCGCCGCGATGGCCTATCCGACGGTGATGATGGTGGTGGCCGGAGGCGTGACCGTCTTTCTGTTGACGTACATCTTGCCGAAGTTCACGCCGCTGTTCAAATCGCGCGGCACGCAGTTGCCCAAGCCGACGCTGCTGATGATGACGCTCAGCGACGCGATGCTGCACTATTGGTATCTGTGGCTTTTCGGCGCGGCGTTGGTCGTCGGCGGTTTCCTTTATGGACGCCGCACGTCGATCGGCCGCCGGGCGTTGGATTGGCTGAAGATCAATACGCCGATCGTCGGACCGATGTTCCGCAAAGTGATCATCAGCCGCGGCATCCGAACCCTCGGCACGATGCTCGCGGCCGGCGTGCCTGTGATGGAGGCCCTCCGATTGGCCGGCGCCGTGTCGTCCAATGCTTTCTACGAACAGCTTTGGAACCACGTGCTCGACGAGGTGGCCGGCGGCAAGCGAATCTGCGAAATCCTGCACGGCAATCCCCTGTTCCCGCGCGTGCTGGTCCAGATGATCGCCGCCGGCGAGGACACCGGCAAACTCGACCAGGTGCTCGAAAAAGTGAGCGTCTACTACGACGGCGAGGTCGAAACGTCGCTGAAGGCCACCACCAGCCTGATCGAACCGATCATGATCAGCGTCATGGGCGTGGTGGTCGGCACGATCGGCTTGGCCCTGATGCTGCCGATCTTCAGCCTCAGCCGGCAGCCGTAACACCCCCTCGTGCGAGGGATTCTTGGGTTTGCAGCCCGATCTGGCCGACATTATCATGAGGGATGCCCGTTGGCCGTCGCGGCCCGCGGCGGTCATGGACGTTTCGGGAAACGGTCTGTCTCATGGGTCGCAGGTCGAAATCACGGCAGCCGTCGAATGCTCGCAAGCCGAACGCTTGTGAGACGACGACGGCGGCAAAGACGCCAGCCTCAACCATCTGGGCGATTTGCGGGCTGTTGGCGTTGGCCGTCCTCTTGGTGTTCGGCCAAACGCTCAGCCATGGGTTCGTCAACATCGACGACGGCACGTACGTGACCCAAAACCGTCAAGTGGTCCACGGCTGGACAGGGCAGGGGGTCGCGTGGTCGTTGACGGCCTGCCGCGCCGGCAATTGGCATCCGTTGACGTGGCTCTCGCACATGGCCGATTGCCAACTGTATGGAGTCCACGCTTGGGGCCACCATCTGACCAACGTGTTGCTGCACGCCATGAACGCGGTGCTGCTGTTCCTCGTGCTGCGGCGCATGACCGGATCGATTTGGCCCAGCGCGCTGACGGCGGCGTTGTTCGCCATTCATCCGCTGCGGGCCGAGTCGGTCGCCTGGGTGTCCGAACGCAAGGATCTGCTCGGCGGCCTGTTTTTCTTTCTCACACTGTGGGCCTACGTCGGTTATGCGCAACATCGGTTTTCATGGCGGCGCTATCTGACGGTCGTCGTGTTGTTCGCGTTGGGGTTGATGTCGAAACCGATGTTGGTGACGCTGCCGTGCGTCCTGTTGCTGCTGGACTATTGGCCGCTTGGGAGAGTGGCCAGTGGTCAGTGGTCAGTGGCCAGTGATCGGTCAAGAGACTCGAACTCGGCGTCTGACGCGGCTTCGTGTCCTTCACTGGCCACCGACCACCGGCCACTGACCACTTTGTTGCTCGAAAAGCTCCCGCTGTTTCTACTATCCGCCGCCTCGTGCATCGTGACGCCGTTGGCCCAGGGGTCGGCTGTGGCTCCGCTGGAAATGATTCCGTTTGGGACGCGGCTGGCCAACGCCTTGGTCGCCTACGTCGGATATTTGCGCGAGTTTTTCGTGCCGACGGGTCTGGCCGTATTTTATCCTTATCCGGCCGCGGGATTGCCCGGTTGGAACGTGGCGGCCGCCTTGCTGCTGTTGACGTCGATCTCCGTGGTTGTCGTGGTCGTGCGGCGTCGGTTTCCGTATTGGCTGGTCGGCTGGTTCTGGTATCTCGGCATGATGGTCCCGGTGATTGGACTGGTGCAGGTCGGCTCGCAAGCGATGGCCGATCGCTACACGTATCTGCCGCTGGTCGGCGTCGCGATGGCCGTAAGCTGGTCCGTCGCTCAATGGGTTGCCGCCCGGCCGCGTTGGCGCCCGACCTGTGAGATCGCCGCCACGTTGGCGTTGCTGGTCTTGATGGGCTGCGCCTGGCGACAGACGTCCTACTGGCGCGACAGCGAGATGCTCTGGACTCGGGCGCTGGCCTGCACGACCGGCAACGCCTTTGCCCACAATAACCTCGGCCTGGCGCTGGCCGATCGCGGACAAAACGACGACGCGCTCGTTCAGTATCAAAAGGCGTTGGCGGTCTCGCCTCGGTTGACCGTGGCGCTGGGCAATTTTGGCGCCGCGCTGGCCGAGCGGGGACAATTCGACGAGGCCGTCGCACAATATCAAAAGGCCTTGCAGGTGGACCCCAACTACGGCGAGGCTTACGTCGGGCTGGGCAACGTCGCCGCCGATCGAAATCGCTGGGACGAGGCCATCGACTTGTATCGCAAGGCGGCGGCCCTCAAACCGGATCTGCCCGAGGCGCACGCCAATCTCGGCGCGGCGCTGGCCGAACGCGGACGTTGGGATGAGGCCGTGGCCGAATACGGCAAGGCGTTGGAAATCTCACCCGGTTATGTCGACGCCCATTACAACCTGGCCAACGCGATGGCCGCGCAACATCAGTTGGATCGGGCCGTCGACGAGTATCAAAAAACGCTCGCCTTGAAGCCCGACTTGGCCGAGGCTCGAAACAACCTTGGCACGGCGCTCTGGCAACAGCGTCGCGAGGCCGAAGCCGTGGCGCAATGGCAAGCGGCGATTCGTCTGCGTCCCGACTTGACCGGCAGTCTTGGCCAACTGGCCTGGGCACGGGCCGCCTCGTCCGACGACTCGCTGCGCAACGGGCCCGAGGCGGTCGCGCTGGCCCAGCGCCTCGTGCAATCCTCCGACGATCCCCCGGCGCAATGGCTCGATATTTTGGCCGCGGCGCTGGCCGAGTCCCATCGGTTTTCCGAAGCCGTGGCCGTCGAGCAACGCGCCGTCGCGGCGGCCCAGCGACAAGGCAACGCTGAAAACGTTCCGCCGATGCGCGAGCGATTGAGACTCTATCAAGCAGGCAAAACTTATCGCGAGCCGTCGCAGGCGCGAGGAAGATAGCGATGTCGAAAAAGCGAAAATCACGTCTCACCGTCCCGCCGCGGCCGTCCCCCGTCGCACCGGCGGCTGTCTCGCGGAATCGTTGGCTCGCGCCGGCGATCTGCGGCGGTTTGGCGCTGGCCGTCTTCCTGGTTTTCGGGCAGACCGTGCGGCACAAGTTCATCAACATCGACGACCCGCCCTATCTTTGCGAGAACCCGATCGTGCAGCGCGGGCTGAGCGTGCCCGGAACGGTTTGGGCCTTCACGGCCCGCCATTCGTCGAATTGGCATCCGATCACCTGGCTCTCGCACATGGCGGACTGCCAGATTTACGGCCTTCGCCCCTGGGGCCACCATCTGACCAACGTGTTGCTGCACGCCGTGAACGCGGTGCTGCTGTTTTTGGTGTTCCGACGCATGACCGGCGCGGTTTGGCCCTGCGCGATGGTGGCCATCGTGTTCGCCATTCATCCGCTGCGGGCCGAGTCGGTCGCCTGGGTGTCCGAACGAA
>JBDKTJ010000110.1:0-32264 GCA_039698075.1 Thermoguttaceae bacterium
GATGGCACGACCGGTCCATCGCCCGGGCCGAGGCCAATTCCGTGTTCTGATGGGCCGGCGCCGGTCGAATGTCGCGTCGTCGCAATCGCGTGCGGTCGAGCCCGGATGTCGCAATGTCTTGAGAAAGTACGCCCGGCAGGATTCGAACCTGCGACCAGCGGATTAGAAATCCGCTGCTCTATCCACTGAGCTACGGGCGCAACTTGTTGATTTGTAATGACTTGCGGTTGTAACCAAACAGGCGGCAAGGCTCGACGCTTATTCCGGGGCTTGCCAAACGTCTGACATCAATCGCAACGCCGCGGCACCATGCAAGTTAGCTTCAATCAAAGCATATTGCGAAAAGCGAGCCCCAGCAAGCCCAGACCGCCACGGGGGTTTGTGCGTTGACCAGGGCGATGGTATAGTGCACCCCTTCGCTGTTTGGTTCGCGGTCCCGCCGCCTCACGCCATGTTTCCGACCATGCTCAACGCCGAACGCCCGCTTTCCGTCTGGGAGCTGACGTCGCAAATCAAAGACCTCGTCGAGTCGGCGTTTCCCGAGATCTGGGTGGCCGGCGAGGTGTCGAACTTCGCCCGGCCTCAGTCGGGCCATTGCTATTTGACGTTGAAGGACGATCGAGCCCAGCTTCGAGCCGTGATGTGGCGGGGCGTCGCTTCTCGGCTTCGGTTCGATTTGCACGACGGCCTGGAGGTGATTTGCCGAGGTCGGCTCGACTTGTACGCCCCGCGCGGCACGTATCAGTTGGTGATCGAGGATATGATGCCGCGAGGTATGGGGGCGTTGGAGTTGGCCCTGCGTCAGTTGCGCGAAAAACTGGCCCGCGAAGGACTGTTCGATCCCGCCCGAAAACGTCCGTTGCCGGCGATCGTGCGACGGGTGGCGGTCGTGACCAGTCCGACCGGCGCGGCCATCCGCGATTTCCTTCAGGTGCTCGGCCGACGTTGGCGCGGCATCGACGTGTTGATCGTCCCGGTTCGCGTGCAAGGCGAAGGGGCGGCGCAGGAAATCGCCGCGGCGCTGGAAACCGTCAACCGGTTGGCGAAAAAAGCGGAAGGGACCGCCGGTCGAATCGACTGCCTGGTCGTCACGCGCGGCGGCGGAAGTCTTGAAGATCTTTGGGCGTTCAACGAAGAGCCCGTCGTGCGGGCCATCGCCGATTCGGAGCTTCCGGTCGTTTCGGCCGTGGGGCACGAGATCGACGTGACGTTGTCCGATCTGGCGGCGGATTTACGCGCGCTGACGCCCAGCGAAGCGGCCGAACGGATCGCGCCGGACGCCGACCAGTGGACCGTCCAACTGCGGCAGATCGAGCGTCGCATGGCCGGGGCGTTGCGAGCCCGGGCCGAATCCGCTCGCAATCGTTTGGACGGGCTGACGCGTCGGACGGTGTTTCGACGGCCTTTTCAGCGGATTTTCGAGTGGGTCCAACGGCTCGATCAATGGGAGGCTCGGGCGTTGCGGGCGATGCGTGGGCGGCTGCGTCTGGCTCGTCAGCGGGTCGACACAACCGCCGGCCGGCTCGAATCGTTGAGTCCCCTGGCGGTGTTGAAACGCGGCTACAGCGTGACCCGTCGCGTGGACGACGGCCGCGTGATTCACGATGCAGCCGAGCTTTCGCCCGGTCAGCGGATTGCGACCCGGCTGGCCCGAGGCGAGGTGGTCAGCCAGGTTTTGGAGCTGGAATGACCGTTGGACGGTCGGGTTAGGGAATCATCGCCACGCCGCCGACCCAGGCGCCTGCTTCAAACAACGCGCCGCGCACGCTCAACGGAAGCGGGTCGAACAAATACGGAGCGCAATCGCCGGGCCGATAGTAGCCGAGCGTGTAGATGCACTCGTTCGGCAATTCGAGGCCCATCTTGTAGGGCAAAATCGGGAACGTCAGGAAGAAATGGGCGCCCGAGGCGAACGGCTGCACCCAAGGGCCGACCATGTGCCCATAACGCTCGAGTTGCACGTCCTCGAAATACAACGGCTTGTGACACAGGCCCGAGGCCGTCCACGTGTACGTGATCGGCGCGAAATTGCGGCCCCGAAACGCCGCGCCGGCCAGCGGGCAATCGTGCGGCAGATCGCCCTCCGACGGCGTGATGTTCGTTGTCACCTCGGTGATCTTTTTCAGATCCTTGGGCGAGGGGCAGCCTTCGTGGAACTCGTGCTGCCGCGAGGGAATCTCTTGCTCCAGCCGAGTGCCAAGCGGCGACGGTCTCGAGCGAGCCTTCGGCGTGTAGAGCGGCGACCGCGCGCCGTTCGGTTTCGCCGCCGGAAGCGGCGACGTATTCAGCGGTTTCGGCTCGATCGCATCGGTCGGGCCGGGCGAGGTTGATTTCTTGTCGCCAAACGGGTCGTTCATCGCGCCGGCGGTCGGGGCGGCGTTTTGCGACGTTCGCACCGGACGCGGCGATTCGTAGGACGACGTCACGCAATCGCTGGAGGCGGCATCCTCCGTGGCCACCGCGGCGACCGGACGTTGCGACGTCCATTTCAACCGGCTGCCGTTTTGGCCGGTGCTGTAACGGGCTGCTCGGACTGCCGAGCCTTCGTCGTCGGCCGCGACCCCAAAGGTCGGTCCGACAGTCAGGAAACCAATGGCGGCCAATGCCGCGCAACACCCTCTACGAACCTTCGCCGGCCATGTGCTCCGTGCTGTAGTTCGGCGCTTCCTGCGTAATAGTGATGTCATGAGGGTGACTCTCCCGTACACTGGCTGGTGTAACCCGTATGAATCGCGCATCCTTGCGCAACTCCTGAATCGTTCGCGTTCCACAATATCCCATGCCGGCTCGGAGTCCGCCGACCAACTGGTAGACGAACGGGCCGAGTTGTCCCTTGTAGGGCACTCGTCCTTCGACGCCTTCGGGCACCAGTTTGTCGGGCGTGCGTCGTCCGCTCTGGCGATAGCGCTCGCTCGAGCCTTGGACCATCGCGCCCAACGAACCCATGCCGCGATAAACCTTGAACGTTCGTCCTTGGTAAAGGATTTGCGCCCCCGGACTTTCCTGGAGCCCGGCAAAAAGTCCTCCCAACATCACCACGTCGGCCCCGGCGGCAATCGCCTTGGTCACATCGCCGGAGAAGCGAACACCGCCATCGGCGATGATCGGCGTCTCCGTTTTGGCCGCCGCTTGGGCTGCCCGATAAATCGCAGTGATCTGCGGGACGCCGACGCCGGAAATCACGCGAGTGGTGCAGATCGATCCGGGCCCGATGCCAACCTTGACGGCGTCGGCTCCGGCCGCGATCAGATCTTGACACCCCTCGGCCGTGGCCACGTTGCCGGCCACGACGTCGATGTCCCAACGCTTCTTGATCTCCTTGACGGTTTCAATAACGTTCGATGAGTGCCCATGCGCACTGTCGACCACCAACACGTCGACGCCCTTGTTGATCAGAGCCTCGATGCGGTCATAATCATGCACACCGACGGCAGCTCCCGCACGTAGCCTACCTTGCTTATCTTTGCAGGCTTGCGGAAACCTCCGCATCATATCAATGTCTTTAATCGTAATCAGTCCGGTCAGTCTAAAATCTTCGTCAACCAGCAAAAGCTTCTCCACCTTTTTTGCCATTAAAATCTTCTCAGCTTCCTCAAGCGTTACAGTCCCCATGGCCGTGACCAGGTTTTCGTGGGTCATGACGTCGGAGATAGGCAGGTTCCAGTTCTCGAGGAAGCGGAGGTCGCGGCGGGTGATGATGCCGACCAGTCGTCCGTCGGACGTGGTGACGGGCAGGCCCGAGACGTTGTACTGGTTCATGATGTCCCGGGCGCGACCCGAGGTGGCGTCGGGCGACAGCGTGGCTGGGGTGCTGATGATGCCATTGGCGCTGCGTTTGACTTTTTCGACCTCTTCGGCCTGGCGTTCGACGGACAGATTTTTGTGGATGATGCCGATCCCCCCCTGCAGAGCAAGGGCGATGGCCATTTCGGCCTCGGTCACGGTGTCCATCGGGGAGCTCAACAGCGGGATATTCAAACGGATGCGTTTGGTCAGCCGCGTGGAGACGTCGACTTCCGCCGGCACGACTTCGCTATAGCGCGGTTCCAGCAGGACGTCGTCGAATGTGAGGCCTTTATATTCGCGTACTTTGTCGTCCATGGGACATCCGCTCCTTTGGTGCAAAGGGCTGCTTAGAGTAAACCCCGTATTATCGCGGATTCGCCCTGAAATGCAAGGAGGGGGCACCGCAAACATCTTGCCCGTGCCCATTCACCGTAGTTTCTTCCTCCCTAAAAAAACAGCCTGTTTTCCTAAAAAAAGGCAAACAGGCTGCAACTTTTTCGTCTTTCACGCCGCCAATGCCGGAGATTTTATTTCTCCGCAATTAATGGAAACGGCGTCTGTGGGCGGACACCCTGCGCATCACGCCTCGCCCAAACGGCAGACCGGTGACGATCAGCGTCAGCAGCAGGCCCAGCGAGGACGGCTCCGGCACGGCGGAGGCTGTCACCGGCGCCAGCCAGTTCACCCCGCTGACCGCTTGCATGTCGACCGACGCCGGATTCAGCGAGCCGATGGAATTCCCCTCCGCATCGACCAGATCAATTCCCGTGACGCCTTGCCACGTGATCGTGTTCATCATGTCCAGCGAACTGCTCGCCACCGTGACGCCGATCGGCAAGGTATCCCACCAAAAACTGTAGTAACTGCCTACGTCGACCTCCGACCCAACCACATAGCGCGTCGTCTGTCCAAACGTGAAGGGGATGTCCACCGTGACCGTCTTCGAGAACTCGACATTGCCCGTCGTGACGGGAGCCGCCGAGAAGTCGTTGTAAGACCACGAACCGGAGCTTTCTTGAACGCCCACGGTGCAACTGAGCGCAACGTTGCCGAGCGACGCGTCGCTGGGCCAATTGCTGCTGCGAACGCCGTGAAATTGAACGGTTGCGTGTAGGACGCCTGACTCACCGTTGTGTTCGGCGTTTTGAATCGTGATGTCATCGGCCCATGCCGTGAAGACGTTTCCACGCCCGATGAAAAACGGATTGGTCGCGGACGAAACGTCTTGGCAGTTGAGTTCTGCGGTGGTGACAATCTGATTCTTGCTCCACCCCATGCCGCTCCACGCGGCCACGCTTGCATACGCGCCGAGGGACGAAGCCGCCGAGTACACCACCGAGGAATCGTGGTAGTCGTAATTTGCGGCTGGCTCGCTGCCGGCCATCACAGCGTCGTTGGTGTAATAACCGACGCCGGTGGAGCAGTAGTGTCCCGCTTCATACGGAAACTCACTGGCGTCATTGATTTCCGGCAACGTCGCCCCCGCCGGAGCGACGATCCAGAAGAACCCAAGCAGGGCCAAGAAACTGGAACCATACACAGAGCATCTACCCAAGATGCCTGAACGATGAGAAACGAATCGCATGCGCGCTGCCTCCTAACAAAAAAAGTTACGTGAGTTTATGCACCCCCAAAAGGTGTGGTGTGCGATGCGGCTATTTTTACCAGCCCACCCTACCTTGTCAAGCCCACCTCAGCAGCGACATGTTGAAAATCGGTAGATGCATGTATGGCGATAGGTCTCGTCGGGCCGCAACACGACCGAGGGGAACTCGGGATAGTGAATCGCTTCGGGCGGACGGCCGGTTTCCAGGCAGACGCCGGCGTGCTTGTGATAGACCGCTCCCTGTTTGCCGGGGCGTCCGTTCAAATAGTTGCCCGTGTAAACGACCAACGCCGGCTGGTTGGTCAGCACGTCCAGCGAGCGTCCCGAGTTGGGTTCCTGTAAAGTCGCCACGCGGCGCAGTTGGCCATCGTCGTTGCCGCGTCGCAAAAAACAGAAGTCGTAGCCGCCGCTGATTTGGTGGATCCGCTGGCCGATGGCCGTCGGGCGGCTGAAATCGTTGGGCGTGTCGGCCACAGGCAAGATCGTGTCGGCCGGTCCGCCAGGCGTTTTGGGAGTGATCCAACGATCGACGTCCATTTGAAGCACGTGGTTTAAGATGTCACCGCAGCCGGCGCCGGCCAGATTGAAATAGCCGTGGTGCGTCAGGTTGATCAACGTCGGCCGGTCGGTGGTGGCCGTGCATTCGATCTTCAGTTGGTTGTCGTCGGTCAACGTGAACAGGGCCGCGACGTGCAGATTGCCCGGATAGCCTTGATCGCCGTCGGGGCTGTGCAAGGTCATCCGAACGGCGGGCGAGGGACCGTCGGAAACCGGCTCGGCCGTCCAAATTCTCCGGTTGAACCCGACCTCGCCGCCATGCATGTGGTGTTCGCCCTTGTTTTTCACCAGATGGTGCGGCTGACCGTCGAGCGTGAACTGGGCGCCGGTGATCCGAAAAGCGACTCGGCCCACCAAACAGCCGAAATAGGTATTGTCGGCGTCGTATTGCTGCGGATCGTCGAAGCCCAACACTACATCGGACAGCTTGCCCGTTCGGTCGGGCATCCACAGTTCCGAAACGGTCGCGCCGAGAGTCAGAATTCGAACCATCGCACCGCCGGCGTTTTTCAGGGTGTAACGATCGACCGGTTCGCCGGAACGGCTGACACCCCAGGCTTCTTTTTCGAGCATGTGAAGATCCCTCATAGAGGACAGGTTGGCGGGCTGTCTGGAATAAAGCGGACAATCGGTTAGCCCGGCGGCCACGTGAGCCGACGACCGCCCAACAGGTGGAAGTGCAGGTGCATCACTTCCTGACCGGCGTCGCGTCCACAATTGGCCACGACGCGATAACCGTCGGAAAGTCCATACTGAGCCGCGATGGTCGGCATGACGGCCAGCAGATGTCCAACCAACGGGGCGTCGGCCGCGGTGATTTCATCGATCGAGGCGATCTCGCGTTTCGGAATCACCAGCACGTGGACCGGCGCCGCCGGATGGACGTCCTCGAACGCCAGGCACTGCTCGTCTTCGAACACGATCTTGGCCGGAATTTCTCGGTCGATGATCCGTTTGAAAATCGTTTTTTCGGGCATGATGTCCTCCTGCTGGGCTGCCAGTATACCATGGATTCTGATAAAATAGCAGCCTGGGGCCTCGGTGGGGAGTACAACGTGGACGTCTCGCCGTTTCTGAAACAACCGATGGTCGGCAGCCGCGTGATGGTCACCCGGCCGATCCAGTCCAACGATGGGCTGGTCGAGCGGTTGCGGCAGTTGGGGGCCGAGGTGATCGTGCAGCCGACCATTGCGATCGAGCCGCCGGCGGATTGGGCTCCGGTCGATCAGGCGTTAGCTCGGCTCGACCAGTTCGATTGGCTCGTGTTTCTGAGCGTTCATGGCGTTCGTTTTTTTTGGAATCGGCTGGCCGAAGTTCACGGCTTGGGGCGGTTGGACGCCGTGCGGTTGGCGGCCATCGGACCCGGCACGGCCGGTGAGTTGGCCCGTCTGGGACGAACGGCCGACCTGATGCCCGAGCGGTTCTGCGCCGAGGCGTTGGCCGATCGTCTGACGCCGGAGGCCGCGGGCCGGAGTTTTTTGATTGCCCGGGCCAGTCGGGGACGCGAGGTGTTGGCCGATCGTTTGACCGCCGCCGGGGCCACGGTTGAGCAGGTGGTGGTTTACTCCAGCGTCGACGTCGAGCAGGCCGATCCGACAGTTTCGGCCGCGCTGCAGGCCAACGAGATCGACTGGATCACGGTGACCAGTTCCGCGATCGCCCGATCGCTGGTCCGATTGTTCGGTAAAAATCTCCGCCGTGCGAAATTGGCCAGCATCAGTCCGTTGACTTCCGAGACGCTGATCGAGCTGGGCTATCGGCCGACGGTTGAGGCGATCGACGCAACGATGGCCGGACTGGTGACCGCCATCCACGATTATCTGGTCTACTACTGAGCCGCGCGTCTTACGACGCCGCCCCTTCGGCCGCGACGCGATCGAACAGATTGAGCGGAACGCCGATGTCCAACACATGCACGCGCCCGAGATACGGAGCGGCGATCGGCGAGGAAAATCCGATCTTCAACGTGCCGAACGTGCAAGTCTCCGTCGCTTGAATCGTGTGCCGGGCCGGCTGGCCGGTGTCGCAATCCAAGCCGCTCGGCAAATCGACGGCCAATTTCGGCGCGGCGGCGGCGTTCATCCGGTCGATCACGGCGTCCAGCGGAGGTCGAGGTTCGCCGCGCGCGCCGGTGCCCAGCAGCGCGTCGACGATCCACGCCGCGGGAGCGAGCCATTCGGTCCATCGGGCTGGATCGGACGGGCCGGCGAACGGCTCGATTGCCACGCCGGTTTTCGTGAGGATGCGGTAGTTGGCCGCGGCGTCGCCGGTCAACTCGCGCGGGTCGGCCCAAAGCCCGACGCTCACCGCGTGGCCGCGCAGGTTGAGATGCCGGGCTAGCACAAAACCGTCGCCGGCGTTGTTGCCTTTGCCGCAGCCGATGCGCACGGGCCCGTCAATCCCCAATCGGCACAACACGTCGGCCACGCCGCGTCCGGCGTTTTCCATCAGCACCAGCCCGGAAAAACCGTATTCCGCTTGCGCCAACTCGTCGACGCGCCGCGATTGGCGTCGCGTGAAAACGTGCGAGTTCATGTCGGCTTCCTTTCAGAATCTTTCAGCAAAAACTCGGTGCCGGGATTCGGCGCCTCGGGCCGCAACACGTGAATGCCGGCCACGCCGGGGATCGTGCAACTCGACTCGCAGATGCCACAGCCGATGCACAAAGTCCGATCGACCGCCGGTTGTTGGATTTCGACGTCCTGCCCGGCTTTGTCTTTCGCCGTGTACGTGCGGACGACCGTAATCGCCTTGGTGGGGCACATCTCCTCGCAGCGGATGCACGGGGTCGATTCGGCCCAAGGCAGACAGCGGCGATGGTCGAGATAGGCCAGCCCGATCGGTTGGGATTGCTTCTGCTTTTCGCTGAGCCGCGGAATCGCGCCCGTCGGGCAGACCTGTCCGCACAGCGTGCAACCGAACTCGCAGTAGCCCCGCTCGAATTGAAATCGGACCGCCACGCGCGGCGCGAACGCGCCCTCCAGACCGGCCTCGAACCACGATGGCTGCAAGACATTGGTCGGGCAGACTTTCATGCACTCGCCGCAGCGAACGCACAAATCCAGGAATCGCGACTCATCGCCCACTCCCGGCGGACGAAGCAGGTCGACCGGCGGCGAGGCGGGACGTCGCCACGCGGTGACAGCGGCGGCCGCGGGAACCGTCGCCCCCACGATCAATCCGGCAATCGCGCCGCGTCGCGAAAGGTTGCCCCCCGCCTTGCCCTCTTTCGTACCCTTCGCACCTTTCTCGCCCTTCACGCTTTTCACACGAAACTGAACCATTTCCTTCGGACACGCATCGACGCAATTCATGCAGAGCGTGCACGACTCGGGCGTCGCGCCGGCATTCGGATCGACGGCGTCCATCGGGCAAACGTCCGCACATCGTCGGCAGGACGGGCAAGGGCGGGCCGGAACGCGTTGGAGTCTCGAGCCTCGGCTGAGCAGTTCCAACAGCGCCCCGGTCGGACACACATAGCGGCACCAAAACCGTCGGCCCACCAACTCCAACAGAAAAGGCACGGCCAGCAGAACGGCCGACACGGCGGCCCATTGAAACGTCGTGGCGGCGGCCGGCAGCAGGTGCTTGCCGGCCCACGGTTGAACGTGCGATGCGATCCAGCCGTCGTTCGACCATTGAAAGACCGCGTCGGCGCCGTCGTACCACATCGGATCGACCCAAAACGTCAGCCCGCGAAACAACAGCGAAAACGGATCGATCCAGCCGATGAGCGAAAAACCGATCGCGGCGGCCGCCAGCACCGTGAAAAGCGGCAGGTAACGCAGAAACCGCGCCGCCCGGGCGATGGTGGACCGAACCTGTTCCAGTCGATCGTAAGAATGGCGATGCAGGCGTCGCCAGACGGCCAGCGGACCCGCGCACGCCAGCCGATGAAACCCGTCGAGCAACGTGCCCAACGGACACGCCCAGCCGCAAAAGAACCGCCCCCCAACGAGCGTCAAGGCCGCAAGGAGCAAGCCCGGCCAACATTGGGCGATCCATTGCCGCGCGGCCAGCATGGCGGTCGCGCCGACCAGCGGATCGAGTCGGAACAGCAAGTTCTCGCCGCCGGCCAGCAGATCGGAATCGCCGTATTGCGTGCGGCGGAACAGCCAGAGAAACAGCAGCAACAAGAGCCACTGCGAGGCCCGTCGCCACCATCGCCAGGGAATCCAAAGAAGTCGTCGCATGAGCATGGCGGGGCGAAGGACTGGGGACGAGGAGAAGACGCTTTCTTCTTCCGTCCTGTCTGTTCTCTCCAAGTCCGCGTCTCCCGTTGTTTTACGCCTCCACGATCTTCACCTTGGTCAGATCCATCTCGCCCAGGCCCAACTTGAACGCGGCGACGGTGGAGCTGATCTCGTCGGGTTTCAGGTCGAACAGCGTCGTAGCGTAGGCGTCGACCGCCACGGGATCGGCCGAGGCGACCAACGTGTCGAGCGCCTTCACGTCGTCGAGGTTTCGGCCGCCCGGCCCGTTTCGCAACAAAATCCGCGTCGCGTCGATGATCGTCAGCTTGGGACGAACCACGAGATTCAGGTCGGCCAGACGCTGCCCGATGTCCTTATGGAGTTCGCCGCGATTGCCGCCGAGGACGCCCATGATGTTTTTCAGTCCGAGCGTCAATCGGGCTAGAGCGTGGTGTTTGGCCACCGGCACGTTGATGTAGCAATCGCAATCGGTCTCGAGCGCGTCGCGGTAGAACTCGAACTGCCGGATCGACTTGCCCCCGTCGATTTGGACCGGGACGCATCGTTTTGGATTGAGCTGCACGCATTGGGCCCGAGGGTCGCCGATCGAGGCCACGGCGGCCGGGATGCCGCTTCGAGCGTAACTGCGTCGCGGATCATTGCAGGGACGATCGAACACCATCACCCGCTTGGCGCCGGCGCCGAGACATCGCTGAACGATCGCCTTGACCACCGCGGCGTTCGTGTTGGCGGCTTGCTCGGGCGGACGGTCCCAACCGATGTTTGGTTTGACGACCACGCGCATGCCCTTTTGGACGAACGCCTCGATGCCGCCGAGCGGCTTCAGCGTCCGATCCACCAGGGCCGCACAGTCTTTCCCCCGGGCGACGGTCAGAACCGAAGGCTTTCGCGATTTCAACTCGGCGGCCACGATGTCGCGGACCTTGAAAACCGGTGAGACAAGACAGACTCCGGTCGACCAGGCCGCCACGCGCTCCAAAAATTCTCGGCGATCCATAAGCGATCTCCTGAAGGCAGGCTTTTGAGGGAGGGCGATTTTTGACAGGTCCGGCGCGCAACCTGTCCACGCACGATATCGCATTCTAAGCCACTTGGCAACCGGAGGCAAATTTTTGCAGCCGGTCCCCTCGTCGCGGACGCGCCGGCCCTTTATACTTCCACGTATGGCGGACAAACCGATTGCTGCGATCGACTACCTTGCCCAGCCGGCAAAATACCCTCCGAAGGCGGTCTGCGCGGTCTTCGGCGACGAATTGTTCTTACGTCGCCAGGCGATTCTCTGTCTACGGTCCGCCGTGCTCGGCGACGACGACGGCGAGTTTTCGCTGACCGCGTTCGACGGCCGCACCGCGCTGTTCCGCGACGTCCATGAAGTGCTCTCCACCGTGGCGATGTTCGGTGGCGATCGCCGATTGGCCGTCGTCGAAGAGGCCGACGAGTTCGTCCGCCGATACCGTCCGCAGTTGGAGGACTACGTAGCCCGGCCCAGTCGAAGCGGCGTGCTGACGCTCGACGTCGACACGCTGCCGAGCAACACGCGGCTCTATAAGTCCATCGCGGCCGAGGGTTTGTTGATCGATTGCGGAACGCCGCCGCCGGCCAAACTGTCGAAATGGCTCGCGCTGTGGGCCAAGCAACATCATCGCGCGGAGCTTTCGCAAGCGGGGGTCGAACTGTTGGTCGAGTTGGTCGGGCCGGAGCTGGGGCTGCTCGATCAAGAGCTGGCCAAGCTGGCGCTTCTGGCGGGCGACGATCGGCGGATCGCCGTCGAGTCGATTCGTCGTTCGGTGGGCGGATGGCGAGCGAAAACCACGTGGGAGATGCTCGACGCCGCGCTGGACGGCAACCTGTGCGAGGCCATGACACAGTTGGATCGTTTGCTGGCGTCCGGCGAGCAACCGATCGGGCTGCTGGGCCAAATCTCCGCGTCGTTGCGGCGGCTGGCCGCGGCCACGCGATTGGTGGCGCAGGCGGAGTCGGCCGGGCGGCGTCCCAACTTGCGGCAGTCGCTCGAACATGCGGGCGTTCGCTCCTTCGTGCTCCAAAAAACCGAGCGGCAACTGCGGCTCTTGGGTCGCCGACGCGGCCTGCAAATTTACCGATGGCTTTTGGAGGCCGACCTTGGCCTGAAAGGCGAAAGCGCGATGCCCGCCCGGCTGGTGCTCGAACGCCTGATCGTGCGGCTCGCCGAAAAAAAGTCGCCGGCCGCGCATGTCCGCTGAGCCTTCAATAGATCCACACAATAGCGAAAGTGGCGGCGGGCGAAAACCGCCGGCAATTGCGTGGTTTTCGGTGACGCACCACTTTTGGTCTTCCGCGGTTTTATTTAGAACACGGGGTCATCGGCTGGCGGTCCATTGTTGCCACAAACGCGCCATACAGGTCGTTTCGGCCTTGGGCATCGCATTTTGGGCGTAAGCCGCCTGGCAATACCAATCGGCCAGCCGGCTGACGTCCTCGGTAAGCGTCTTGGGGAATTGCGTGGACAACAACCGCGCAAACTCGTGCGGCGTTTGGTCCGACGGACGTGGACAACCGTGATCGGCGGCCCAGGCTTCGAGCGCCTCGAAACTGTAGCGGACCAATTCGGCCGGCGACCAGCGGTCGGCCAACCCGGTGGCAAACGGATCGGCAAAATCGGCGAACGATCGTCGCACGGCGGCGGCGTCCTTTTCCGAATCGTCCGATGATTTTTGTCGGCCGCCGAACCATCGGCTCCAGAAACCGAGCAGTTCTTGCCAGAATTGCCGCAGAGCCGCCGCCAACGAGTGACGGTGCGTCCATACCGACCCGAGGGCCGCAATGGCCAACGCGAGATAGACAATCCATTTCACCACCGCGGCGGACACCAGGCCGCGAAGCGATTCGAGCCACGGCGGAATGCGCCAGCGTTTCATGGGATTGTCGGGCTGGGTGCGATCGCTCGACGGCGAACGGTCGTCGGCCTGCGATTTTTTGGACGTCGAATCGTTCTTTGCCGAGGTTTCTTGTTTCTCCTTGCCCGATTGCTCACTGGTGGATTTTTTCTCTTGCGATTCCGAGGCTTCTTGGGACGGCGTTGGCCGCGACCGAGGGTTTTGTTCTTGCGCGGGCTCTCGGCCCATGCCGTGCCGCGATGATTTTTGAACCGGCGCACGAACTTGTTGCGGCAATTCCGACACGGCGTACTCGGGATCGGGCCGGGGCACGACCATGGCGACCGCCATCACGCCGACGATGAGCCAGACGCCCAAAAACAGCCAGCGTCGCGCCATTGCCGCCGGCATCGCTTGGCGTCGTTGCCGCAAGGAACGGCGGAGCCCCAAAAAACTTGTTGTCAAAAGCAGGCCCAAGCTGCTGGCCGTGTCGACGCAAAGCAACTGAAACGCATAACGACGCAAAGGCAGGTTGTCGGCCGGAATGAAAAGCTGTCCGACGCCGAACAACGCCACGGCGGCCAGCGAAAAATAGACAACCCACACGCCGGGCGGATGCGGTCGCCGGCGACGTTCGACGAATCGGTCCCACCAGCCCGCCGCGTGACGGTCCGGCAAAATCGACGATGCCGGTTCCGGTTCCATCGTCGTGGTTTCCGCCTGCAAACTGCCGGCGTCGGACCGGTCCAGCCCGACGGTCTCCAGCAGTCCGGCGCCGGAGTCTTCCTCGGTTTCGTCGATCAGCGTGCAGTCCCAGACGAGTTTGTCGGCCGACCACCCGACCAACGTCAGGATGCCGAGATTGATCAAGAAACTCCACGAAGCCAACACGGGGTCTTGAAACGTGACGAACCGATGGACGGCCAACAGCGTGACGAGGCCCAGCGGGATGGCGAACAACACCGCGCGTTCGCGCCCCTCCTCGATCGAGATGCGGCCGATCAGCGTGGCTCCCATGATAAACAACGCGAAGACGTATTGCAGCCGCCCCTGATACTGGCCGCGGTAAAATACCTCCAACAAGAAAAACGTCAAGCTGCCGATCAGCGTCATAATCAGCGACGGGCTGATGGCGATGACCAGATAGTCGGTCAGCGTTTTTCGGAGGCGAGTGGCCATTTGATTATTTCACCGCAACACGTATTGTTGACACAAGGTCGGCAGCGAATCGACGGTTTTCAGGTGTCGGGCGTCGATCGCTTCGGTGGCCAACTGGGCGGCGGCTCGCTCGAAATCGCCGTCGTCGTAGAGGTTCACGATCGCCGTGACGGCCAGCCCCTTGCGACGCAACAGGCCGAGGATCGCGATCGTCTCGAGGCTCGGTTGCGACAACATCGCCACGACGGTGGCGTCGCGGGGCAGCCGGCTGGCCACCTCTTGGGCCAATTGGGCGAAACTCAGCCCGTCGGTCAGTTCGACCCGGGCCAACGTCTCCAAAATGCGGCCGAGTTGCTCCGGTCCGCGTCGCGTCTCGACCACGATGGGCCGAAGTCGTTCGCTGCGGTCCAACATGGCGGCGGCGCGTCGGGCGGCCCTGCGCGAGCGAAGGTCGTAGTCCCAGCCTTCCTGGCGAATCCGATCGGCGGCGTCGCGCCCGTTGGTCACGAGGCCGATCTGCTGGTCCATCTGGTAAACCGCATTGGCCAACGACGCGGCGGCCGTGATCGACAGCTCCGAACGATACGGTTCGTGATGCGGATCGAAGACGGACTGATGAAAATCCAACAAGAGGGTCGCGCCGACGACGCACGAAGGCTCGAACACTTTGCTGTGCAACCGGCCGGTTCGCGCGGTGGCGGGCCAATGCACGCGGTTGAGCGGATCGCCCGCCTCGTAGCGACGCACGCCGGCGATGCGCGTCGGGTCTTCGTACAAGCGATGCACCAGGCGGACCTCGCCGATCGGCCGCCGCGAGGCCAACTCAAAACCTTCCAACGGCACCACTTTCGGATAGACCAGCAGGAAGTGCGGCGACGTCAGCACGCGATAACGGCGATGCAGTCCGAACAGATCGCCGGTTTCGACCACCAGCGGCCCAACCTGATGAAACCCTCGCCGATTGCAGTGCAACTGGTAAAACATCGTGTACTGGCCGCGGCCCTTGAGCGAGGCTAGTTGCAGCCGGTTGCCCGAAACGGTCAGGCTGGGCGGCTGCCAGTGAACGGCCCGACGAGGCAGCACGTCTTCCAACAATACCCAGGCGATCGGCATCCAACCCAAGTTTTGCACGTGAAGGACGACCGCCACGGTGTCGCCCTCGGCGGCCCAATAACGGTTGCATTCGCGCTGGGCCGACAGATGGTGCAGCCAGGTCCGCGTCAACACGCGGCTGACCAGCAAGATGCCCAACATCGCGTACATCGCATAGACCGGCAGACTCAGCCGAAAATTCAGCGCCATCGCCAACAACAACAAAACCGCCAGCAGCCATTTCATGGCATCTTTCGCAGGAGGTTGGACAATTACCGTGAAAAAGCGTCCGGACCGCCGGTCGACAGCATGGGCACGGACGTGTCCGCGACCACTTCGGCCACGACCGAGGCGGACGTCAGCTTTCGCAACCGGCTTTCGGGACGCAATAGGACGCGATGGGTCAGCACCGGGCCGGTCAATTGTTTGACGTCATCGGGCCGGACGAAAGTTCGACCCGACAGGGCGGCCAACGCCTGCGACGTGCGGAACAACGCCAACGAGGCCCGAGGGCTGCCGCCGAGGCTCACGTCGTCGCAAGTCCGGGTGTTCTGCACGATCTCGACGATGTAGCGGCGAATCTTCGGGTCGACGTGCACCTGGCGGACCGCTTGCTGAGCGGCCAGCAGTTCGTCGGCCGTGACGACCGGCTGCAACCGGTCCAGCGGATTGTCCCGCTCCAGCAGTTCGAGCATTTTCAGCTCTTCCTCCATGCTCGGATAGCCCATGCTGAAACGCATCAGGAAGCGGTCCAGTTGGGCCTCGGGCAGCGGGAAGGTGCCTTCGTGGTCGATGGGGTTTTGCGTGGCGATGACCCAAAACGGCGGTTGCAGCACGTGCGTTTGGCCGTCCACCGTGACGCGGCTCTCGGCCATCGCCTCCAGCAGCGCGGCCTGCGTGCGCGGCGTCGTCCGATTGATTTCGTCGGCCAGCACCACTTGGGCGAAGATCGGACCCGGCCGAAACTCGAAATCGGTCGTCTTCTGATTGAACACCGAAACGCCGGTCACGTCGGTGGGCAGCAGGTCGGGCGTGCATTGGATCCGCTTGAACGAGCAGCCGACGCTTTGGGCCAGCGTCCGGGCCAAGACGGTTTTCGCCACGCCCGGCACGTCCTCCAACAAAACGTGCCCGCCGCAAAACCAAGAGACCAGCGACAGAACAATCTGCCGTCGCTTGCCCACCACGACCTGCTCGACGTTGGTGATGATCTTCTTTGCAGTAGCGGCGACGTCGCTCATGATGGGGGAACCCCTCGGCGTTGAAGGAGGACTGCGAACGATTCCACGCAGCGACGAACGCCGTCGGCGGCCCGCACGGCGATCAGTCGTTCGCGGCTATTGATTTTACGCCGCGGTCGCCCTTGATGTCAAACTCGACGACCGCCTCGCCCGACTGATGCGACTTTTGATCCTCGATCACCAATCGCAACTGGTAGCGGCCCGGCGCGAGGTTTTTGGGCCACTGCAACCGGTAGCCGATGAAGAAGTCGCGGCGGCGGTTTCGGCAGTATTCCTCGGTCGGCGAGAACTTTTGCTCGACCACCCGGCGTCCCTGCGAGTCCAACACCTCGTAGCGGCTGCACAACGACGTGCAATAGCCCTTGGGCGTCGATTCGGACGCGAAATGTTCCAGTTCGGCGTAGAGCAACACCTCTTGGTTGGGCCGGAACTCCGTTGTTTCAAACGGTTTGATGCAGCCGTAGCTATGCACTTCGGTGCAGAACGTGACGTTGCGGACGTCCAGTCGCGCGGGCTCCTTCGGCTTCGGTTTCGGTTCCGACGTCGCGGTCGCATCCGATGTTCGGCGAGGTTCGGCCGCCGCAGGCGCGACGTACGACACCGGCATCACGGCGCTGGGCGGGGGCGGAGCGATAAACGGCGACGGCTCGGGCTGTTTTTCAGGCAACGGGTTTGGCTTCTCGACCGGCACGGCCGCCAGCTCCATGACCGGCGGCAATCGCTGGGCCTGGGCCAACGTCGCCTTCTGTTGAACTTGTTGTCGATAGGCCTCGGTCGCACGATGCTGTTGGGCCACCAGCGGCCAGATGGCCGGATCGCTTTGACGCAGGTCCTCGATCAGCCGGTCGCGGGCTTCGGGGTCGGCGTCGCCCAACCGTTTCAGCTCGTCCATCACCTGCTGGGTTTGCTGCTGCTCGGGCAAGCTGGCCGGGGGCGGCGGTGGCGGCACGGCATCCACCGGCGTCGACGATGAGACGTTCGGCGCGTAAACCACCGTCGGCCGGGTCGACCACGTCGAGCCCGTGCAACCGGCGAACGTCGTCGCAAGCAGGACTGCAAGAATCGCTGGAAGTCTTGGCATGGCCTGTCCGAACGGAAAGGGATTTTCGTGGGTTCCCCGAAATTAGGGGGGCCGGATCATAGCGGAATCCCACAGGCCGTGCAAGGCGGAAAATTCGGCGGACCCGACCGATCGGACATGCGATTCAGGAAAGATCGGCAATCTGGGCGATGACGTTCTCGGCGGCCAATTGACCGCTGTGGATGCAATCGGGAATGCCGACGCCGTGGTAGGCGTTGCCGGCCAGGGCCAACCCGGGCAAGAGGGCCGTGCGGGCCTCGATCCGCGCCACGCGGTCCAGGTGGCCGACGTAATACTGCGGCATCGTGTCGGGCCAGCGCGCAATTTGGCAGTAGCTCGGTCGGCCGCGAATTTGCAGCAACTTTGCAAGCTCGTCAAAAACCAGGGTTTGCAGCCGATCGTCGGGCATCGCGGCCAGATCCGGCCGGCGCGCCCCGCCGACAAACGCCCGCAACAACGCCTGGCCCGCCGGCGCCCGATGCGGATATTTCCGGCTGCTGAAACTCATCGCCAAAATCGGGCTTCGTTCGCAGCTTGGCACCACCGCGCCCATGCCGTCCATGGGGTGTCCGATCCGATCGGCCGCGTAAGCCACCGAAACGATGGCCGTGCCCGAACGCTCGATCGCCGCCAGTTGGTCGGCCAGCGCGGCGTCGATCGGACGCAACAACCGGGCGGCCGTCGGCGAGGGCGTGGCCAAGATCACGGCGGAAAACTCCTTGGCGGAAGCATCTCCCGTCCCAGCAAAAATCCGCCAGCCGGTCGGACACCGCTCGATCTTGTCGACCGGCGCGTTCAACTTCAACGCGCCGTGCGGCAGTCGTTGGACCAACGCCTCGATCAGGCTCGACAGGCCGTCCTGCAACGTGACGAACATGCTATAGCGGGCGCCGCTTTCGGAGGACGCTCGCTTTTTTGGGCGATTTTGCATTTGATGCCGCATCGCACGGATCAGGCTGCCGTATTCGAGCTCCATTTCGCGGAAGCGGGACAACGTGGCCGCGACGCTCAGCTTTTCGAGATCGGCCGCGTAGATCGCGCTGACCAGCGGCTCGACCAGCCGCTCGAACGTTTCGCGGCCCAGACGGCGGCGAATGAACGACGCCATGCTTTCGTCGGACCGATCCGTGCGCGGCGGAATGAAATACTCCATTGCCGCCCGCAGCTTGCCCCACGGACTCAAAATCGGTGTGACCACGAGCGGCCAGAGCCGCGTGGGGGCCATCATCAAAAAACCGTCCGGCAGCGGGCAAAGCCGACCGCGGCGCACGACGAACGTCCGGCGAAACATCGGATGGGTGCCCACCAACCGGTCGCCCAGCCCGACGCGACGGCAAAGCTCAACGGCCCAGGGGACCGTCGTAATGAAATTGTCAGCGCTCTGCTCGATCTCAAAACCGTTTTCATGGAGGGTCGAAATCACCCCGCCCGGCCGAGGACCAGCCTCGAACACCGTCAGCTCGCACTGCGGGTTGAGCTCCAAGAGCCGGTGGGCGGCCGCCAAGCCTGCAATGCCCGCCCCAAGGACCGCGACGCGACGTGAAGGGCTTGAATCGCTCATGGGGATCGCGGCGTCACGGCTGTTCGACCGCGGCGATTTCGCGGGCCAGATGTTGGTAGTCCTCGGCGCCGTGCGAATCGGGGGCGTATTGGAAAATCGACTTGCCGAAACTGGGGGCCTCGGCCAATCGGACATTGCGGCGGATGCGGGTCTGGAACGTTTGGGCGTCGGCCCAGGGCGTGGCCTGACCCCTGGCGTTGCGGAAGAAATCGTCGACGTCCTGGCCCACCTCGGCGGCCAGCCGGGTGCCGGCGTCGTACATGCAGAGCACCACGCCGCTGAGTTTCAGCTTGTCGTTCAGCCGGGCCGCCACGACGTCAATCGTCTCCAGCAGCTTGCTCAGCCCGTGCAACGCGAAAAAGTGCGGCTGCAAGGGAATCAACACTTCATGCACCGCGGCCAGCGCGTTGAGCGTCAAGATGCCCAGCGACGGCGGGCAGTCGATCAGCAGGAAATCGACCGGCGGCGGATCGTCGCGCAGCTTGTCGCGCAGAATCACCTCGCGGCCGACCACGCTGACCAGCTCCAACTCGGCCGCCGCAAGGTCCAGACTCGACGGGACGATCCAGAGATTGTCGTCCACCTGGCGGCACACCTCGCTGATGCGCGTCTTGCCGGTCAAAACGTGGTAGATCGACATGTCGTCGGGCTTCGCGTCCAGTCCGAAATGCAAGGTGGCGTGCGCCTGCGGGTCGAGATCGACCAGACACGCGCGCACGCCCGTGGCGGCCAGCGCGGCGCAAAGGTTCACGGCGGTGGTCGTCTTGCCCACCCCGCCCTTCTGATTCATGATGGCGATCGACCGCATGAGCGAAACATCCAACGGAAAATCGGGTTATCGCGCGGCGGCGGCCAACTCGGCGGCGCGGTTGGTCTTCTCCCAGGTGAAGTCCGGATCGTTGCGGCCGAAATGTCCGCCGGAGGCCGTCTTGCGATAGATCGGCCGTCGCAGGTCGAGATACTTGATGATGCCGCTGGGCGTCAACGGGAACACTTTACGGACGATCTCGCAGAGCCGCTCGTCGGGAACCTTGCCCGTCCCCTCGGTGTCGACCAGCACGCTGACCGGCTCGGAAACGCCGATCGCGTAGGCCAACTGCACCTCGCAACGCTCGGCCAAGCCGGCGGCGACGATGTTTTTGGCTACGTGACGCGCCATGTACGCGGCGCTGCGGTCCACTTTGGTCGGATCCTTGCCGCTGAACGCGCCGCCGCCGTGGCGGGCCCAGCCGCCGTAGGTGTCGACGATGATCTTGCGGCCGGTGAGCCCGCAATCGCCGTGCGGTCCGCCCACTTCAAACCGTCCGGTCGGGTTGACGTGATACGTGATCTTGCCCTTGACCAAGCTCTTCGGCAGCAGCGGCTCGACGATTTTCTCGATGACGAACTTGCGGATCGTGTCTTGCGAAACCTCGGGCGTGTGTTGGGTCGAAACCACGACCGTGTCGATCCGCGACGGTTTGCCGTCGACGTACTCGACCGTCACTTGGCTCTTGCTGTCGGGACGGAGCCAGTCGACTTCGTGATTCTTGCGGGCCTCGGTCAGGCGTTCGAGGATTTGATGGGCCAACGCGATCGGCAGCGGCATCAGCTCGGGCGTGTCATTGCAGGCGTAGCCGAACATCAATCCCTGGTCGCCGGCGCCGATCTCCTTGCCCTTGGCCGCGTCCTCATTGACGCCTCGTGCGATGTCCGGGCTTTGACGATCCAGCGAAAGCATGATCGCGCACGTGTCGGCGCAGATGCCCATCTGATCGTCCGTGTAGCCGACGTCTCGAATCACTTGACGCACCACGTCGGTATAATCCACCACGGCGCTGGTGGTGATTTCGCCGGCCACAATGGCCACGCCCGTGGTGACCATCGTCTCGCAGGCCACGCGGCTGTAGGGGTCCTTGGCAAACAAGGCGTCCAAAATGCCATCGGAAATCTGATCGGCCAGTTTGTCGGGGTGACCCATGCTGACCGCTTCACTGGTGAACAAATACTTACCCTTGGCCACGAAAATGTCTCCTGCTGAGTAATAATTCCGAATAGGAAACGAGCAACCCACGGTGAATGTTATTCAAGCGGGTAATTATAGTCAACAAGGGTCGTCGCCTGCAATCGGAGAAATCCGATCGCCGAATCGGCTCGAAAGGCCCCATTGCCCTTTGATCGAACGCGGGAGTCTGGTTCGAGGCGATCGCCTAAAGAAGGGGTAAGAAAAAAGTTGATGCAATCTGCGGTCGCATAAGTTTTCTTGAGCAGGCCATCGCGAGGCGGCGGTTTCGGAATGCGAAAAATCCTCAAACCCGACAAACCGTCGAAAAGTGACGAGAGCCGCTGTGAAGTCCGGCGTCATGGCCGCAAGAAAGTGTTGCGTAAAGCCCGTGGGCCAAGAAACGCAAAACCCCGGCTCTCCCGGGGTTCACGATTTCACACGACGCCGTGCAAAAATCCAAGTGGGCGCACGCAGACTCGAACTGCAGACCTCGTCCTTATCAGGGACGCGCTCTAACCAACTGAGCTATGCGCCCGTGCGTTGTAAACTGTTATGCCCCATTGACTTATGTTCCTGGTTTTTGGAGACCAAAAATCGCATTTTTTGGGGTGACGCCCGGTCGGGCGTCAGCGAAGTTTTTGGTCTGCCTTTATTAGCAGGGACCAGCTTACAATGACAGTGACAGTCCCCAATTCTAGCACATCCTCCAAGCCGGACAAGCCGTACCCCGGTTTTTCTCTATACTCGCACGCAAGCGGAAGATGGGCAAAAAAGATACACGGCAAAGCGCGATTTTTTCGGAAAATGGAACGACCCGCACGGAGCCCTGACTCGCTATTTAACGGACAAGGATGATCTCGAAGCCGGAAGGCCTGTTCGGGCGTCAGTGATGCCCGGTGACGCCATCACTGTGGGGCAGATGGTGGTGCTCTATTTGGATGCAAAAAAGTTAAAAGTGGCGTCGGAGGAGATGGGGGAAGCCACGTGGAACAGTGTATGAATCGTTTTGCATCCGCATGATCCGTGTCTGGCGCGGCGGTACGCTTGTCGCCGAGTTCGGGTCGGAAGATTTTCAAAAGTATAGAAACGACCTGCAAAAGACGCACAAGAGTCTTGAGTCGATAAAAAGCGCTTTGTGCAAAACAAAAGCAGTGTTCAACTGGGCTGGGCCCGGGATTAACGGGCAAGGCTACCTGACGCGATTACCCCGCTACGGAGATGCTTTTCGGCCGCCATCGCCAACGGCCCTGCAAAGAGCCCGAGAAGAGGCTGGAATCCGCGTGTTTACGGCAGAACAGCTTAAACGCCTGCTCAACAACGCGACGGGCAAGCTAAAAGCGATGATCGACACGGGCAACCCGCGATTGAAATGGCTTGGCGAGCGTCTGCGCGCGGCCACGTGCGAGTTGTTCGAGCATTGGGGCGATTATCGCGACGACGGTATCGTTCGATGATCTGCGTTTCGAACGGAGCGTTCCGCAATCGCGGCACCTTGAGCGAGATTTCGCCCGCCTTGGTATGCAGCTTTCGCTCGTAGTGGCCCGCTCGGGTGTCGAGCCGCTCGACGCTTCGTTCGTACCGTTTCGCCCCGCACAGTTCATCAGCCTCGGCATCCAACAGGCCGTTGAGCGTCTCCTCGACCGATTGCCGCACCACCTCCTCCACATGCGGACGAACCTTTCTTTCGTCAATCTTGATAATCTCTGTGAACTCGCCGCGCTTCACGCCACCGTTCGCTTCGCTTACAATCGACATAGCAGTCCCTTCGTTCTGGTAGTTGTGGAAATCTCACAATTTTTTACTACCAGTTCAAGGGCTGCCTTTCAATGTGCGCATAAATACAGACGTTATCCAGCACCAAAGCGAACCCCTCGGTATGGGATCGTCTAAACGCTTCTGCCGATGGCAAAAGCATTGCTGGTAATTCGTTCTGAAAAACTGATGCGTTGACGCAGCTATTTGTCAGACGGCGCCGAGCTCGAATAATACTTGCCGGCGTCGGCGGGGCGAATGTCTACGAGCGTGCCACGATAGTGGCGCAAGGCGGTGGGCTTGTACGGATGGTTTGCGATCGCCTCTTCGCAAATATCCACGCCGAGGCCGGACGCGGTTGGGATGTGCATCTGTCCGTCGGTGATTTCAACGTTCTCCTTGCACACGTCTTTCCGCCACGACACGTCGCCGGCCATCGTCTCCAATAGATAAAAACTCGGCAAACATGCAGCCAATTGCAGCGTCGCGGCATTCGCCACGGGCCCGCTTGGATTGTGCGGGCAGATCGGAATGTAGTGCGTTTCGGCCATCGCCGCGATTTTTTTCATCTCAGTCAGTCCGCCGGCATGCGAAACGTCAGGCTGAATGTAGTCAGCCGCACGCAATTCCATCAGGGTGCGAAACTGCCACCGACTATAAAGTCGCTCGCCACAAGCTATCGGCACGCGTACTCGGGTTTTCAACTCCGCCAATGCCTCAAGGCTATCGGGGATCAGCGGTTCTTCAAGCCACAAGATGCCGAAATCTTCCAAAGCATGGGCGACGCGCAAAGCCGTTGGGAGATCGAATCGGCCGTGGCCTTCGATAATCAAATCAGCCTTCCCACGCACGGCTTCATGCACCTTTGCGACGCATTCGATGGCCGCGCAAAACTGCTTTGCGTCGAGCGTTCGATAGGCGGAGCCAAACGGATCCCACTTGAGCGCCTTAAAACCGTCTTGCACCGCGGCGGCGGCGTGGGCGGCGAAATCGTCCGGCGTTTTCGAACCAACGTACCATCCGTTGGCATAGCACGGCACGCGGTCGCGCACGGCGCCGCCCAACAGGCGATACGCCGGCACGCCAAGTTCTTTGCCCTGAATGTCCCAAAGCGCCATATCGATGGCCGAGATCGCGCTCATCAGCACCGGCCCGCCTCGGAAATAGGCGTCGCGATAGTTGTCGTGCCAAATGGCTTCGATATTGCGGGGGTCTTTCCCCTTCAGGTCGCGTTCCAATTCCTGACACGCCTGAACCACGGTCAACTCGCGGTATTCCAAAGTCGCCTCACCGACGCCGTATAGGCCGGGCACGTCGGTCAACACCTTCACAAACACCCAATTGGTGCGATACGCATTGCAAACGAAAGTCTTAATCGCGGTGATCTTCATAGTTCCACGGAACTTCCTATCTCCAAGATTTGTGTGTTTTGATTTTTCGTACGGCAAGCCGCGGCGAACGCATGCGGATCGGCGGTGTTTTCGGCGAACATACCGTAGTGCATCGGAACGGCAACGGCCGGCTCCAATGCAGCGACCAACTCGGTCGCCTCGGTCAGATTCATATTACCGAGCAGGCCATTCATACAAACAAACGCGGCGTCGATCCGTGGGCCGGCCAGCGAACGCACGCGTGACGCAAGCGTTGGCTCGTAAAGGGTGTCGCCGCTAATATAGATGACTTGCCCCTCGGTTTCAACCAACAGGCCGATGGCCGCCGGGTCACTATGTTTTGCGGGCGTCGGTTTCAACATGAAGCCCTGCAATTGCATTGATTCGCCGAGCCGAGCCGAAATCAGTCGTTGCTCGGCAATTCCCATCTTTCGACCGTGTTCGACGACGCTCTGCGGCCCTGCCAACGGGCATTTTGGCGACTGCCGCAACAACGGTTCAAGCGTTTCCGGATCGAAATGGTCGAGATGGTCATGCGTAATAAATACAGCGTCCGGCGAAAGATCCACGACCGAAATCGGTGGCGGCACCAGTCGGCGAAGTCCCTGTTTCACGGCCAACGCATCGGATAGATACGGATCGATCGCCAGACGTTTTCCCGCCTGTTCAATCAAATAACCGCCTTGTCCAAGCCAAGTGATTTTCATAATTTACGAGTGTTGCCGCGGAAGGTCCGAAGCCGCCGGCGTCTCGACTTGGTAGTCACGACGGAATGTGTATCTCAACGCGGCGAACATGGCCAAGCAGCCGATTAAATAGGCCAACGAAAGCGAGGCGAAGCCGTAAGACAATCCTTTTCCATCGGCGAAGTATGTGCAGCAACAACCAAGCAGCCAAGGCGACGTAGAACCGAACAGGAAAGCGACCATCGTCATCATGGCGATCGCCGACGCCCGATAACGCGGAGCAATCGCGTCGAAAAGCGACGCCTGCGTGTTCGACTCGTACAATCCACGGCAAAGTCCCATGGCGGCCATGGCAACCCAGGTGGCGATGGGATGATTGGCCAGTCCCATGAAAAGAATCACGGGAACGCCAAGCATCATCGCGACAATTTGCAGTTCGAGGCGAAATTGACGCCGCGTCGGCACAATCGCGTCGGATAGTCGCCCGCCGATTAAAACACCGACCATGGCCGCGACGTGGTGATAGAGCATGGAAAAACCACCGGCGACGGCCAACGAAAGCCCAAACTTTTCACCGACCAACGTCGGCGCCCAAATGACATAGGCGTTATTGACGAACACAATTGCTGTAAATCCGACAGTGAGCAAGAGCGCCGTCGGCGTGCGAAACAAAATGCCTAGCGCCTCGACTGGTCTGACTCTCGCACCAGTCGCATCGCCGTCGGCCGAATCTCGCGGCGAGTTTTTCAGACGGAAACAGAGAAGGACGCCAAGCAGAATACCGCCGCATCCGAAAATATAAAATGCGGCACGCCAGCCCCAGTGCTGGGCGACATATCCGCCCAGGAAACCGCTGGCAATCACGCCGAGATACACCGCGCACTGATGCACCGACAATGCAATCGCCCGGGTCTTTTTGTGAAATTGCGCCAAAAGCGAATAGGCCGCGGGCGCGTAAAACGCCTCGCCGCCTGCGGTGGCCACACTGCGAAACAGGATCAAATCGACCACGCCATGAGCCATTCCCGTCACCATCGTGGCGAAGCTCCAGAAGATCAAACTGCAGGTGATGATCCATTTCCGGCTGCAAATGTCGCCTAGATAACCGGTGATGGGCATGAGCAACGCCAGCGTCGCAAAGAGCACGGAGCCGACAAGTCCCAACTGTGAATCGGTCAGGTTCAGGTCGGCCTTGATCGCCGGCAGCACGACACCGAAAATCCCGCGATCGCCCTGATGAAAAAAGAACGCTAAAAACAATAGCGCAAGCAGCTCCCAGCGGTAAAACCGAGGCGATGGCGTCTCAGCAGTATTGGACATGGCGTCTTTCACGGGTTTACACATCCAAGGCAGCAGGCATGTGTTGGGCCGAGCAGCCGCCGTCGACCACGAGTCGGGCGCCGTGAACGCTCGACGCCTCGTCGGACGCCATAAATAGAACAGCGTTGGCGACTTCGACGCCCGTTGCTTCCCTGCCAAGCGGGACATTGGCCCGACGTTGTTGGACGTCCTCGTCCTGCAGAACCTTCCATCGTTCCGTATAAATATAGCCCGGTGCAACCGTGTTGACCCGAATTCCATGCGGCCCAAGATCGACAGCCATGGCACGCGTCAGTGCGTCGATGCCGCCCTTGCTGGCACAATAGCCGACCCGTTTGCGAATCGCACGGGCGGACACGTTCGACCCAAGATTGACGATTGCGCCGCCACCCTGGGTGATCATCATTCGGGCCGCTTCGCGTGCCACGTGGAACGAGCCGACCAGATTGACGCGGACGACCTTCTCAAAAAACTCCAACGGCGTGTCTTCAAACGAATATCCGCAGCCCTGCAACACAGCATTGTTGACCAGCACATCAAGCCGGCCGGCCTTGGTGCGAATTAGCGTAAAAAGATTTTGAACCTCCGCCGGATTGCTCAAATCGGCCGGAGCCTCGATAACCTGCTCAAAGCCACGAGCTTTCAATTCGCTCACGGCTTTCTGAACGCCCTCGACAGTGCTGCCGTTGACAAACACGGTCGCGCCCTCCTCGGCAAAGCGAGCGGCGATTTCCAGGCCCGTGTTCCGGCTCGCACCGGTCACTAAAACAATCTTATTGGTGAAACGCATAGGTGTACTCATCTTGGAATTGAATCTGCTGCAAAATGCTAACAACTGGGTGACTATTTCGAAAGCGAATCGCAAAACTCACGGACCGGCTTGTCCGCAATCAGGGAAGCGTCGTGCCATGAACGGCCGTTTGAGCAGCCTAGCTGAGATAACAAAGGTCCGTACGGATTTCATAATGTTTGTTTTTCATTTTTGTCCATTCGCATGGCGGACGAAGGCGGCGGAATATCATTACTGAGGAATAACAGTCTAAGTGAACTTTTGCAAATTTTAAAATGGAAGTTCCCTCTCCCTCCGGGAGAGGGTTAGGGTGAGGGCTGAACTGCAACGAAATACCCTCGTTTTCTAGATGTGTCGCCTAAAAGGCCCTCACCCCTTGCCCCTCTCCCAAAGGGCGAGGGGACGAATTTACAAAACTTCAGGTCTAAATTAATTAGCCTAACTTCACGCGGTTTAAACTGCAACGTTTTCCCACTCGGGAAAAGTGTCGCATCCGTGCCCGTGCAAGGTATAAAACACTTCTGTTTCCATTCACTGTAATCGCAACACCAATTACGCGCAACGAGGTTTTAGCTCATTCTTTGTAGGAAAACGACCACACAACAGCTCAACCAATGAATCTTCGCCCCTTCAGTGACATTTCTGGGTTCAACACTTCACCTCGATCAAATCCGTGCATCCTCGAATGCGCACCGCAACAAATCGCTTGCCGTCTTTCTCTGACATGGACGCCACCACTGCTGAATTCAACTTCGAGGACGCCACAAGAGCCGTCGGCAGAACGATGGTCCGCCGCAATGCGGCGTCGGCTTTCCCAGGCAAAAGGGTCAGCTTCACGAGCTGTCCGTCTTTTACCCCAACTTCGACCACGAGATTGCCATAGCAGGCGAGTTTGAACGCATAGTTTTTCCACGTTTCAGAAACGGCGGGCGCAATAAGGATTTCGTCGCCTCGGTTCTGCACCAGCGTTTGATTCATCGCATAGACGAAATTTTCCGAGGCGGTCGAAAACCATGGATGCATCGACACCGTCGGCTCATGAATCTCAAACAACTCAGCAAAACAGCCTGCGTCCTCGGCCGCCTTCGAAAGCAGCTTCATCGGCTCGCGTTTGTCCTTTAATATCGCCGTCGCGGAAGCAAGCCAGCCGGCATACCAAGCGCAGAGCGACTTGCCCACCGGATACATGTTTCCAGAAGCCTGCCCTTTTTCGATAAACCAGAGATATTGGAACCAAGCCGGCAATGCGATATTCGACATGTGGAAGACGTGATCCATCTCAAAACCCGGCGGCGGCGCGCCCTCAAATCCGTTTTCCATCGCTTCCCATTAAACGTTTCATGTTGTCGTTCCTTGATCTTTGTGGTTACGCTACTTCTTGTTTACACTTGTCAAACTGAAATCGAAATGATTTTGCCCGTTAGCAGCGACGGTGATCGCCAATGCTTTTTCCTCGTTGAATGAAATCGGGGCCGTGATCTCGATCGTTTTTCCCGATTGCGGGTCTTTGAAAGTTCTGCCCGTGCCTTTCCACTTCTGAATGCTCACAACATACTTGCCGGGCATCAGCCCCTTGGCGGCCGAAACCGAGAAGTTGCCAGCACTGTCGGTGGCCGCACCGCTCGTATGGCCACCGGCGCCGGGCGCCGGCCTAAAACTGATCACGGCGCCCACAAACGGCTCACCATCGAGCGACACCATGCCGCTAAACGCCTGGTCGGCCATCGCCACGGCGGCAGCCCGCTAATACCGCAACACCGAGCATCGTCTGACCAATCAACACCAACAACTTCGGCCTTCGTTGAAATGTCATAGGCTTTCCTCGGGCACTATTTTCGCTAGTCTTTCACATCTTTAGTCATTTCGACCTGCGAACGTTCGGCGATCATGATCGGGCTATCCCAAAGCGGCAATTGCGAAAACGTCGTGTTTTCGCCTTCCGTTTTCCAAGTCGATTTCGCTATTTCAAAAACCTTGCCGGTAATCATTTCCACATACACCGGGTCTTGAAACGCCGCGCCCTTGATTGTCAGATCGACGGGATCCCATTTCAGGTCGTCGCTCGGTATTTTATCGCTATACCAAACCAAAACGACGGATTTCCCGTCTTTTTGGAATCCGGCGACCGTTGTCTTTCGCGGCGAGTTCGATTTATGTTTCAATTCGCCGACGATCTTCACCGTATCGTCGAAGAAGCCTGCCATGTGCTGCACGCCGTAGTAGGCAGGCCGCTTGTAAATGAGCTGGTGCAACAGATTGGAGCGGATCAGGCCAAACGACTGCAACATGTTCGTGTAACGCAAGTCGATGATGGTGAAGACCGATGTGGGAATGCCTCGCATGTGATCGCTCGCCATGCGGCGCAAATCCCATTTCGCTTGGCTGTATTCCGTCCAAGGATAAAACGCCATGGCATGGGTCCACTCCAATGCGGAGGGGCAGCCGGCTTCGCCTTGATAAATGCGATATTTCGGACTGTATGATTGGACGAGCTTTCGGAATCCCTCGCCATTGCCCTGGTCAGGATTCAGCGAGTAGGGATGATAAATCCAATAGTCCACCAAGTCCAATTTGCCTTGTGTTTTGAGTTCGTCCAACACTGGCCGCGTGCAGCCATATTCCGTGACAAGGACGACCGAGTTCGGCTGAAGTTTTTTTATAAGTTCGGCCGTCGGCTGCAACAACGCCGCGTAGTCTTTTTCCTGCCTGAACGGCTCATTCCATATTTCCCATTCGTTGACAGTGTCTTTGTAGCGATTCACCGTCGCCTCGACGTACTTCAACCAAGCGTCAAGAGTTTCTTTGGAATGAACGACGGGCGCCAAGCCCGCACCCAAATCAAGCGTAGATTTGTAAATCGGATTGCCGTAGCACAAGCAAATCCAAGGCTTTACTTTTTGTTCGTTGAGTCCGTAAACGCATTCGTCGAGCCAGACGAAATCATAAACGCCTTTTTCCTTTTCGCACTTGGCCCAACCGCTTTGGAGCCTGGCGTGCTTCACGCCAAGCTGGCCGACGTAACCCTTGTAGACGCTGAACTTCGCATAATCGCGATCGAGCGTTTCGCACCCGACCGACCAAGAGGACGATTGAATATCCTTCGAATGCTTGGTAGCAATCCATCCGATCTGCTTCAGCTCTGGCCCCGATGCCTTGAATTTGTTCCAGGTTACGTTTAGGAAAGTTTGGGGCGTGGGTTTAGGTTTGCCCATGACTGCAGGACAAACAAACAAGCTGAGCAAAAGAACGACCGCTATTTTTTTCATAATCTGCAATCCTCGAAGATGGCAGGTAGAAGAAGGTGGGAAAAAGGCGTAATTTCACGAACTCCTTACCAGTGCGCCGGAATCGTCTCTCCGCCGTTTGGCGCACCAACCAACAAAGTGAATATTGCTGCCGAAAAACGGACGCTACCGTCACATAGACGCGTTCTCGCGAAAAGAACGCTACTTCAAATCCAAAATCACAGGATCGTTGGCGCCCGGCCGCACCTCCACCGTAATTCCACTCGTCGCACAAGAATTGTATTTTTCAGGGATCAATAGTTCTCCCAATGGACGTTCGCCCACAGTACGATCCGAATTTTGCTTTTCACGGCATGTGATGCGGACGCAATGTTTTCCGATGGGAGCACCGTCACCTTCACCGGGGGTCATCATTTGAAAGGAGCCGTCCTGGCGAATCTTGCCTACAGCATATTGGCCGCGATCCGGTTGAAACAGCACAGTTCCAAACTGCAACGGCTTGCCTTGATAGGTCACCTTGCCGCTCACGGGCGCCAGTTCACGGCCGCGTTTACCGCCGCAGCCGGCGAAAGTCGCTACAATTATGGCCAGCATGAGCGGTGGAATCAGAGTCTGAAGTGCGCGGTGTGGCATAGTAAGTGACATAGTAATTGGTGATTCGTGCGAAGCCAATAGCAGCTTTGTTCTTCAATCCTCGATTCCTAATCTTCTGTCGCGTTTACGGCACGGAGGCATTTTCATCGCCAGCAACAGTGGCCAAGGCCCGATACGTGCTCCACAAAATGCTTTCCGACAGGAAAGAGACGCTGCCGTCGCCGATCAGGAAATTCGCACCATTGGGATGAAAACTGCTGAAGGGCGCGAAGTTAAAATAGCCATCAACGCTACTGCTCGTATCCACGCTTCTGGAATTGATTCCGTAGTCGTCAATAACTTTGCACGAGTAAAAACAGCCCCCCTTATACGTGCCTATAATCCAGGGACGACACATGCCCGGTGCGGTGTCCCAAGCGTAATATTCGATGATGGACATTTCGCCAATAGCGAGCGTGTTGCTCAAGCCGTCTTTTACATCTGCTATGCGACGCGCGAAACCGACGCCAAACATTCCATTCATTGGAATGCTGCCGTAACCCGGAGCCTTCGTAAACGGCTTCACGGTTGGGTAGGTTCCGGCGACGCCATTATAGGTCGTAATGGCTCCCGGGGCCCCTATACTGGGCGGCGAGGATGTAGCTGAGTAGACAACCTCATACGGCCATGAAGGGCATACATAGCACGAGATGGGAATCAGCCAAGAGGTTACTGAACCGGAACAAGGGTTTTGATTCAGTGCTATTTTTGGTTGGATCTGACTATAAAGCGGTTCAAGCTCCAAAAAAGGCAATAGGTGCGCAAAGTGCCCGTAGGTAGCCGTTACCGTCGACCCGCTTGCACCCATGGGAAAATAGCCACCAGACAAGCTGGCGTAATTGTGCATGGCCAGCCCCATCTGCTTCAGGTTATTGATGCATTGTATTCGGCGGGCCTCCTCGCGGGCCGATTGCACCGCCGGAAGCAGCAATGCAATCAAAATGCCAATGATCGTGATGACCACCAAAAGTTCCACTAACGTAAAACCGTGGCTCGAGGATCGATGCAGGCAAGAGAACGAACAACGCCGAACGAACTTCCTGTTGCGATTCGGATGGATTTGAGACAGATAAGACATGATACGATTCTCCTGATAACTTAGCGGTACTTTTAGGCCTCTCCACCTGCATTACCTGTGCCAGCATTCTGTACGGCGGATTTTGGATGGCGGAGAGGGTCATGCGCTCTCCGCCATCCGCCATCCATCCCGCGCTTTTTTACTTTCGCTTGCGCCAAGCGTAAGCGACCAGGCCGAGCAGACCGCCCAGCAACATCACGGCGGTGGCCGGTTCCGGAACCGCCGCAACGGTG
>JBDKTJ010000111.1:0-1650 GCA_039698075.1 Thermoguttaceae bacterium
GCCACCGATGCCTACCTGCGCCACGTCAGCGACCGGGGCCGGTCCGAGTCCACAGTTGAACGCTACAAACTGATCTTCTTGGGGTGGCGCTTGCCGCCCGGCAAGCCCGTCGAGCTGCTGGCTGAGACTGATTGCGACGAGTACATCAACCGGCAGGATGGTGCCCATGCTCGCACCCGCGAGATGCGCCGCAAGATCCTCGGCTCCCTCTTCGCCTTCTGTAACAACCACGGCTGGATGACACGCAACCCGGCGAAGCTGGTCGACGTGCGCCACGGGCTGCTAAGTCAGAAGCAACTGCTGCCCGCCGAGCGCGTGCCGTTCACCAAGGAGGAGATCGCCCTGCTGCTGGCCAACGCCAAGGGCTTCTGGAACCTCGCTGTCCGCCTGTCGCAAGCCACCGGCATGCGCCTGGGCGACATCTGCACCTTGGACTGGGCCTCGGTCGGCACCGAAGGCCCGGTGAAATGGATGACCATGAAGACGGCCGCGCTTGTCGAAGCGGCGCCACCGCCCGAGCTGCTGACCGAGATCCGCGCCCTCTATCCCACGGGCAGCAACTACTGCTTCCCGAAGTACGCGCATCGCTACCTGTGTGTGCCGATGCGCACCGAGATCATCCGCGAGTTCCGCGTCCTATGCCGGAAGCTCAAGATCGAGGGTAAGAGTTTTCACTGCCTACGCCACGGCTTTGCCCAAGATCACAAAAACGAGCAGAAGCGTGAGCTGCTGGACAGGCTCATCGATGAGCTGGCGCTGGATAGGACCAAGCTGGCGATGGGGCATAGCAGCAGCGAGACTACGAAGGGGTACCTAGGGAATGGCCGCGATCACCCCTGACTACTGCCCGCTCTGTCTAGCCGAGAACGTGGCCGCCGTTATTGGCGGCCCAACCTGCAAGCATCAGCCCAAGCACGGGCTTGCTTGGTGGCCGGATCACTGGCAGGGCATGACCGAGTACGAGCGGGTTGAGTGGCTGAAGAAACGCGAAAGGAAACCATGAGCGACGCTGAAACACCATCCGCAATACGTCGGCTAGCCGACGATGGGGATCGCTCAAAGGCCTGCACGCTCTGCGTCCACTTCAAGTCCTACCAGGACGGCTTCTTCGGAGATGAACGTGAGCCGGACGATTGCGGGAATTGCACTATCACTCGGGATAAGTACGGCTATCCGGAGTTCGCCTCAAGCGAGCGTACCTGCGGGAGGTTTGAGACTAACATCACTCCCCCTCCGCCAGCATTGCCGCCGTCATCCGCCGCGCCTGCGTCCGATCAGTGATCCCGAGATCCTTGAGCAGTTGCTTGCGCAGTCCAGCCGCAGTCGTAGGCCGATGAGTCGCCGTGCCATCGAAGGCCTGAAGTCCAAGCCGACGCAGGTAGCGGTTGTACTCGTCGATCGTGTTGCCCACCCATGCCGCGTCGCCACCGAGCGAGGCCAAGATCTGCCGGTACTGGGATTCGGTGGGCGAAGTCTTGAAGACCGACCGCAACGGATGTCGCGAGGCGAAGGCAGAGCGCACGCGCTTCTTGGCTTCCTCGCGGGTGATGTTGCCATCATCGCCCATCGCCACACGGATCGCCGTCTCGTAGGCCGAGTCGAAGGCGAAGGTGTCGCCCTGCATTGCGGCACGCCCCATCGTAGCGACCC
>JBDKTJ010000112.1:0-8904 GCA_039698075.1 Thermoguttaceae bacterium
GCGACGATGTTCGCGATTGCCGCGGCCTGGGCGTGCCTTTTGCGTCGGCCGGTTCTCGGCGGAATGGCGGCCATCGGTTCTTTTATGATGGTGAACATCGGGATGGAATGGTGGGAAACCACTCGCCGTTTCGATCCCATCGACGTTTACAACAACCTTACCGGCGGATCCATCGACTTTACATCGCAGGGCTACCCCGTCGCCGCAACGGGACTTGCGGTGATTCTCCTTGCGTCCACGCTGGTCGCCGGATTGACTTTGCGGCGCTACGTTCCGCAGCGACAAGGCGGTTAGCGGCGTCGCTTGTCGTGAGACGTTCGGTTGGCCTATTCGAGCTCGCCCAGCGGAAAATCCAGCGGCACGGGTTTCGTGGGAATGTCGCCGGTATACCATTTCAGTCGCTGCCATAGCGAAAGGCCCCGCCTCCATTGGGCGATGGCCGCCCGCAATCGTTGGACCGTTGGGTGGTCCTCCTGGTGAATCTCGTGCAACACGCTCAGGCAGCCCGCCGTGTTGTTCGACGCGAGCAACGCCACGGCAAAATTGGTCTTGAACACCCTGGGTGAGTCCGCCTTGAGCATCACGCCGAGATGTCCGACCAAACCCTGAAACACGCCTGCCGCTTGCTTGGCGTTTCCAATCCGCAGGGCGCAGACGCCGGTCGCGTTGACCAACCACGGCGACGAAAGCCTGCTGCGCGTGATGATGTCGAAGGCCTTTTCGGGCGTCCCCTGGTCGAGCAATTGCCGGACTTTGGCCAGCACGTCCGCAACCTCGGGCGACAAGGCGTTCTCGGATTTTTCAGCGATCGACCCATTCAACGAAGCTGCGTTGTTATGAAAATTTTTCTTAGCCATTGAAAATCTCTCTTATTTCATAGAATTGTCCAATACGATTTGCCGTGGCCTAGTGTCGTGATTCAGAAATAAATGCCCTTATTCTGGATCATTCAGAAAAAATGGGTGCCATGCCCACGCTTGTCGTGGGCATGATGGAACGGCAAACATGCTTGCTGTCTTGCTACGCTCGCTTAGCAAACATGGCGCCCATCATGTCCCATTTGCCTGACGCACGACCCTAGGGCATCAAGCCCTGGCGGCTGCAACGTAACGAAAACATTGCGGTCAGAAGCGGCAGATCATGTCTGCCAGGTGCAAAAGAGAATTTCCAGCCGAGGCTGAGCGCAGGCGAAATGTCGGCAGCCGATGCAGCGCAACCGCAGGAAGGACTGGCCAACGTGCCAGCCGCCCCTTGCCACCAACGCGAGGCCGACGTCCGAATGCCTGACGTCGCCGGTCCGCAACGTCGACTCGGTCCGAAGCAAAGCCTCTGGCGAGGATCGCTGGTTTTGCCCCACGCCCGGGGACGGTTGCCCATGATCGCGGTCGGACGCCGTCAGCCCCGCATCGTGCGCCATCGCCGCCGTTTGACGGTCGAAACCGAAGAACGCGGCGGTCGTTGCAAGGGTCGCCCCCAACAGGACGACAACCAGCCCCGAAAGACGACGGCGGGAAAAACGGTGGACCGTGAACATGGCCACAGTGTATCGACGCCTGCCGCCCGGGTCAAGCGTTATTCCGGCAAAGGGTGCAGCAACGAAGGATGGCGGATCGGCGACGCCACGGCAAAAAAGTCTCACGCCAAGGCGCAAAGACGCGTCTCCCGTCTCGCGGCTTCACGTCTCTCGAACGGCCATTTGCTCCGGCAGCTTGTAGTCGTTCAGCAGCTTGTCGGGCAGTTGGATACAGCGGCCCATCTTGGCGAACAGCTCGGGCCAATGGATCGGTTTGGTCACGACCGACTCGGCCCCAAGCGACGTCATGCGGCGTTGAATGCCGCTGGTCGTTTCGATCGTGACGACGACGACCGGAATGTTTTGCGTCTTCGGGTTGTCCTTTAGCTTGGAAATCACGTAATCGCCTTGTCCGTTTGGCATCTTGAGATCGAGCAGGATGAGGCTCGGCGGATCGGCCAAAGCGTCCAAATAGCCCTGCATCCCGTTGCCGGCCCCGCGCACGACGATGCCATACGGCTTCAACCGCGCGGTGATCGTGTGGATGAGCACCGGATCGTCGTCGATGCACAGGATGTTGATCGGTTTGTGCTCCCACGGCGTGACCATCTCGAACGGCTCTTGAGCCTCCGGTTGTTTTTGCTCCCGCGCATCCCTCCGAGAGGCCGCCAAGGTCGAAACCATTTCGTCCGTCTCGGCCTCCGTCGCGGCAACGGTCGTTTGCGGCGTCACCGGCTCCGGCTGTCCGTTCGGCAAAGGCGACATTGTCTCTTCCGGCAAGCTTTTCCCGCCCAGAAGCGAGTCGATCAGGTCCTTGATTTCACGCCAGGAATGCGGTGACTTTTCGACGAAATGAGCGTTCAGCTTCTGGCAACGCCGCTTCACCGGCTCGTCGTGAAAGATGCTGTGCACGATCACCGGGATTTTCGCACACTGCTCGTCGCACGCCATCATTTCGCAAACCGCCAGCCCGTTGCCCGGCGGCATCGCAAAGTCGAGAATCGCCAGGTCGGGCAGGAGCTTTTTGGCCCCAAACAGCGCATGCGTGGCGTCGGTGGTCCGAAACACGCGATAGCCCAGCCGCTCCAACCGACGCGTCAGCGCCAGCGACACCACGGGATCGTCGTCCGCGATCATGATCGTTTTTTCTTGGCCGGGCAACGGCTCGAACTCCGGACGTTCTTCGTCCTCGACTTCGCTGGGCCAGCCAAGCGCTTTGAGGGACTCTCGCTCGGCGTGCATCAACTGTTCCGCTCGGCCCGCAATCGCAGTCTCGGCGGGAGTGTCGTCTCGGGGTTCGTTCGCCCGCTTCAATTGCCTGACGATGTCCGCCTCGCGACGAAACCATCGCATGACGTACATCGCCCAAATGGCGACAATCAGACAGAACACCGCCGCGGCGATCCAGAGATGGTTTAAGCCGATGATCATGGCGTCACGCCCTTTGTGGGTTGGTCCGCGCATTCCTCCGCCATGAAAAGGATAGGCCGACCTGTGCGACTGCTTCGACCGAGCGAGGTGGAAAATGTCGCCTTCCCGTGAAAAAAACACGCGGCCCGGCGACTTGCTCCATGGCGATGGAGAATTTGTAGCGTCTCGCAGCCGAGCCCCCTTGCGGACGACGTAGCGTTGCCGGGGATAAGCCGTCGGCGCACCGTGTCCAACGAGGGCGAAGGATGGTCAAACGAAACGCTAAAAAACAACCCGATCACCATAAATCCGAACGGCCGGATTCGACATCGCAGCCTGCAACCGCTCCGATCGCGCCGCCTGAGCTCGATCTGGAACGACTTGGCGCCTACTTGAACGCCTCGTCGCAGGCGGTTGTCGAATTCGACGCCTCGCTACGGATCATGCGGTGGAATCCGACGGCGGAGCGTTTGTTGGGGTATTCCGAACGCGAGACGTTCGGGCGCAAGGCTGATTTCCTTTCGCCCGGCCGCGAAGATTCGCAGCTCGAACGCGCGATTGTCCGGCTGGCCGGCGAGCACGGCTGCCAAAAGATGACGTGCACGACCATCCGCAAAGACGGAACTCCGCTGATTTGCACCTGGCATCTGACGGCGCTGGTGAGCGTCGACGAGCGTTTCTTGGGCGTCGTGGCGATGGCGGAAGACGTTACGGAACAAAAACGCATCGAAAAGGAACTTTGCCAAAGCAAGAACGCCCTACGCGAAGAAAAGGCCTTTCTCGACGCTACGATCAACAGTCTGCCCAACATCTTCTGCGTCTTCGACGCAAACACGAAATGCGTGTCTTGGAACAAGAACTTGGAGAATCTGATCGGCCGCACGGCCGCCGAAATGTCGCAAAGCCACTGCCTCGACTTCATCGCGGTGGAAGACCGCGGCGAGATGGCCCGAGCGGTTCACGAGGTGTTTGCCAAGGGATTTTCCAGATCGGAGGCGCAACTGGTCGCCAAGGACGGCGCGAAGACGCCTTACTTGCTCATCTCCTCGTTGGCCAACGTCGGCGACAACGCGTACATGGTCGGCGTCGGCATCGACCTGAGCAAGGAGAAAGCGGCCGAGGAGGAACGGCGGAAAACCGAAAATGAGGTTCGCGACCTCTACGAAAACGCCCCCTGCGGATACTACTCGCTCAACGCCGACGGGCTGGTCGTGCGTATGAACGCCACCGCACTCCATTGGCTGGGCTACTCGCGCGACGAGATCGTCGGAAAAATGAACTTCCGCGAACTGCTCATGCCCGAAAGCGTCGAAACGTTCCACAGGGCGTTTGCGGGCCTCATTGCAACGGGCTTCACCAAGGACACCGAATACCAATTGCGCCGCAGGGACGGCGGCGTTCTGCCGGTATTGCTCAATTCCACCGCCGTGACCGATCCGGACGGACGTTTCATCATGAGCCGAGCCATGGTGGTCGACATCACGGCGCGCGAACAGCTCGAAAATGAACGTCGGCTCCAACTGTTGCTCGACTCCACCGGCCAGGCCATCTATGGCGGCGACGCCGACGGACGCTGCACTTTCTGCAACCCGGCCTGTGCGAGGCTTCTCGGCTACGAATCCATTGACGAACTGTTGGGCCAGGATATGCACGCGTTGATTCATCACAGTCGGCCCGACGGGTCGCCGTTGCCGGCCGGACAGTGCTCGATTCTCCAGACGCTCATCTTCGGGAGGGAAGTCTACACCGACGACGAGTGGTTCTGGCGGCGCAACGGCGAGGGATTTCCCGTCGAATTGTGGGCCTATCCGCAGGAAAAGGACAACGAGATCATCGGCGTCGTCGTGGCGTTCGCCGACATCACCGAACGTAAGCGGGCGGAAGCCAAGCTGCGAACGTTCAACACAATGGTCGAGCAAAGCCCCACGGCCATCATCATCACCGATCGCGACGGAAAAATCGAATACGTCAATCCGAAGTTCACCGAACTGACCGGCTACGCCTCCAGCGAAGCGATCGGCCAAAACCCCCGATTTTTGAAGTCCGGCGCCACGTCCCTGCAACAATATCAAGAACTCTGGAAAACCATTCAGGCCGGACATGAATGGCACGGCGAATTCTACAACAAAAAAAAGAACGGCGAATTCTATTGGGAGCGTGAGATTGTCGCTCCGGTGACGAACGCCAATGGAACGATCTCGCACTTCATTGCGATGAAGGAAGACGTCACCGCCATCAAATACGCCGAGGAACAAACGAAAAAATCCCGCGAAATCGCCGACCGCGAGTTGGTCAAACTGTCGGCGATGATCTCCAGCATGGACTCGGGCATCGCGCTGGCCGACGCCGACGATGTGCTGATCGAAATCAACGAAAGTTTTTGCCGACTGCTCGAATGTCGCCGCGAGGACGTCCTCGGCCGGCCGTTCAGCCGGTTGCCGCTCGGCGATGTTCAGGAAGCGATTCTGCGCGGACTCGATGCGTTTCACCGCGACACGGCCGCGCCGCCGGTCGTGATCGAGCACGCCGTCGACGGATCGGACGTCATCTTCCGCGCACAGCCGATCCATCGTGGCCGACGGTACGACGGCATGTTGCTCCATGCGACGGACGTCACCGAACTGACCAAGGCGCGCCGCCAATCCGAAGAGGCCGCCCGGGCGAAAAGCATGTTCCTGGCCACGGTCAGCCATGAATTGCGCACTCCGCTGAACGCCATCATCGGAATGTGCGACGTGTTGCTCGACACCAAAATGAGCGACGAACAGTCCGACGGCTTCGACACGATCCGGTCGAGCGGCGAGCTGCTTCTCGGCCTGATCAACGAATTGCTCGACTTCTCGAAAATCGAAGCGAACAAGATGCAACTGGACATCCGGCCGTTCGACGTGGTGCAGTGCGTCGACGAAGCCATCTCGCTGATTCAGCCGATGGCCGCCAAAAAAGGGCTCGCCGTTCGCATGCAATGGGCCCCGCAGATGCCTCGCGTTTTCGGCGGCGACGCGGTCCGCCTCCGGCAAATTCTCGCCAATCTGCTCAGCAACGCCGTGAAGTTCACCTCGACCGGAGAAATCGTCGTGTCGGTCGACGGCAAGCCCAAAAAGCCGAACCACTGCCAACTTCACTTCGCCGTCCGCGACACCGGCGTCGGCATTCCACCGGAGCGACAGGACCGGTTGTTCCACGTGTTCGACCAACTCGACAAGTCTTGCTGCGGCGGAACGGGCCTCGGTCTGGCCATCAGCCGTCGGTTGGCCGAGTTGATGAGCGGACGCATGTGGGTCGAAAGCACCGGCGTGCCCGGCGAAGGGGCGACCTTCCATTTCGTCATCCTTGTCGAACGAACCGCGAATTCCGACACCGTCGACGACCAGACGCCGCGACCACCCGACGCCGAACGAGCGATCAGCTCCACGCCCAAGCCGTCCGACCTGGACGGCCTCCGGGTGCTGTTGGCCGAAGACAGCGAGGTCAACCAGAAGACGACCTGCAAAATGCTCGAACGCCTCGGATGTCAGGCCACCGTGGTCGGCGATGGACGAGGAGCGATGGAAGCCACCGAGCGCGATTCGTACGACGTGCTGTTGATGGACTGCCGAATGCCCGAGATCGGTGGTTGCGAGGCCACCCGTCGCATCCGATGGCGCGAGCAACAGCAGCGACAGAAACCGATCTGGATCATCTCGTTGACGGCCTCCGCCATGCGAGGCGATCGCGAAGAGTGCCTGGCCGCCGGAATGAACGACTATCTGACCAAGCCGGTTCGACTCCGCGAACTCGAACAGTCGCTCCGGCGATTCACGCGAACCCGCGACGAGGAGCAGCTGGCCAAATCCGCGACCGACGGAGATCCGTCCGTTTCCACCACGATCACACCTTAAACCAGCCCACCGGCCACGGAGCATGAAAATGGCGAACGACAATTTACTGATGGACGCGGAGTCGCTCGACGAAAACGCCGACCTCGGACTGGAGTATCTCGGCGAATTGATCGACGCCTATCTGAACCAGGCGACCGAGGTCGTCGCGGAGTTGCACGGAGCCATTCGAGACCATCGCCCGAAAGACCTCAGCGACATGGCCCATCGGCTCGCCGGATCGAGCGCCGCGTGCGGCGCGTCGGCCGTCATGACGACGCTCCGAAAGCTCGAACAATGCGGGCGCGAAGAAAATCTGGAGCCCGCCGACGCGCTGCTCGATCAGGTGATCGCCCAACTGCAAACCACGCAGCAATTTCTCGAAGGCTATGTCCACCAGAAGGGAGCGTCGTTCCGTGCGTCGTTCACGCCTCCGACGGGCGTCTCGTTTGCAACGACCACGAACGACCGCCGCGCAAAGGGTTTCAAAAGCGAGTGATCCGTTTGCCGCAACCAACAAAATCGGGTCCCCTCTCCCGCCGGGAGAGGGCAAGGGTGAGAGCGGTGCAGCCAAAAATGGTCTTTACAACCAGGACGCCGGCCCATCAAACCCAATCAACGTCATAACGCCATTGCTTGATCGTCTGACGCACGATTAAGGCAAACAGTATCGCCGTCCCTATCCAATACGGCGGCAACACCACGCCAGAAAACACGACCAATACGCTGAGACCGGCCAGCAAAACCCGACCTCGGCGTTTCGAGGCCAATCGAGGGCCGATCTTGTCCAGCAATGGGGCCACGAGAACGGAAAAGAACACATTAAACAACGCCATCAGCGGCACACATCCGATCAGCACCATCACGTACAAACGTTGCGACTCCGGTGGCCCGGGAATCTCCGCGTTTCCATGAAGCAGCAACCAGATTGGCGTCCATATCGCACAGATCAGCAGCACCGTCAAAAAATGCTTGCCCGCCAGATGCCACGCGGATTCACCCGGCTGGCAGCCCATGTTTTCAAAAATCGCCCGACGCCGATCCCATCGAGGCACGGCTTGCTGAAGTTGCCCTGCGAGTTCCATCGGATCGCCGAATCGCTGCTGGGCCTGTCGAAGGGCGGCCTGCTCATCGCCGAGTCGATCCGCCTCTTCCTCAAAGATCGCCGCCAGATGGGCTAATAGTTCTTCCCGCATTTGGCGTTTGCGACCCAGCGTCGCCCGCACCGGTCGCACCGCTCGCTCCACGACGCGCTTCAATTCCAGCAAGATTACGTGGTCCATGCCGGCGTCCTCATGATTCCGCTGATGATTTGGACAAAACTCGCCCATTCCTCGCGTCCTTTGGCCAATTCGCGTTTTCCCTTGGCCGTAAGCCGGTAGATGCGGCGTCGGGCGCCGCGTCGTCCGTGGGGCGATTCCTCCCACACCGCCTGAATTTTTCCAGCCTCCTCCAGACGATACAACGCAGGGTAAAGCGAGCCCTCTTTCAAGTGCAACAATCCGCACCCCGCCGCATCCAGCCGGTGGAGAATCTCCAGCCCGTGCGCCTCCCCTCGTTCCAGCACCGAGAGAATCAGCGTTTCAAGGTGCCCGCGCAGTTGATCGCCGCAAATCGGTTTCATGCGATTATTATAGACAGTCTGCTAATTAGCGTCAAGGGGTGTGCCGTAAAAGTTTATGGCGGCTTGGGTGGGCAAAGGGAAAAAGGGGGGCTTACGCGAAGGCGCAAAGAACGTGTTTTGAAATTGCTAATTCTCGTCCCCTCTCCCTTTGGCAGAGGGCTTGGGTCAATACCGTTCAAATAGGCGTAAATCATTTGTCAGCAACGTGTTATTCCACGATGAAATTCGGAGGGGCGTTTACGCCCCTTTTTCCGGCGAAGCCGGTATTCGGCCCGGCGTTTACGCCGGGTTCAATGCAACAATCGAATTGGTTATTTGCCCATAGATGTGTAGTGTCAGCCGCGTTTATGCGGCTCCTGCCTTGGCGGGAGCCCGGTGAACCGGGCTGACAAAACCAATAAATTGCCACTTGCTCACCCGGCGTAAACGCCGGGCCAAATACCGCCTACGGCGGAAAGCCCTATGAATCGGGCAGCGTTCAGCCACGCCATAACTCCATC
>JBDKTJ010000113.1:0-10981 GCA_039698075.1 Thermoguttaceae bacterium
GCTGTGGCGATACTCGTGGCGACGTTTCCATTTCGTGTTCCTTGCGTGTGTGAAGGCGACTGTGACCACATACGCAAGCAGTTTACCCAAACCCCGCAGATCGCGCCAGTCGAAATTGTCACGCACCAAGATTTCCTTGCGGCCACCTCTTTGGCAGGGAATCGACCACCTCGCGTGACGCTTTTTTTTACACGCCGGCGCAGACGACCTCATCGTGGCACCCGCATGATATCAGGCGCGTCGTATTTTTCATCCAGCGGCGTCAGATGGACGTCCGGCAGGTGATTTTCGCCCGGCTGAACCGTCAATTTGGGACCCGACGACACTTCCCATCGTTGGGTGGTCGGGTTGAACCAACTTACGCGGACGTCTCTGGCCTCGAATCCAACCGGCAGCCCGGCGAAAAGATATTTTCCGTCCCGATCGGTCTCGGCGTCGATGGGAAACCAACCGTGGGGATTCGGCGGCCGCGAAAAGAAATCGAAATGGAGGCGGACACCGGGCAACGAACGATCTTGAGCGTCGGCGACGCGACCGGCGACCGTGGCGGCCGTGTCCATCACGATCGTCGTCTCTGCGTCTTCTTTGGAAATCGCCGTCGAGCCAGAGAGGTTTCGTCCGGAATGTCGGGCGAAAATTCGATAGTCCCCGGCGTTGCCAAAATCGGCTATGAAGCATCCATCTCGACCGGTCGTCACGTGATCGTTGTTAGGAAACGCCACCACCGCGCCGGCCACGGGCTTTTGCGAGCGATCGACAACCCGGCCTCGCAACGTTTGCGGCAACTCCTTGGGGATCCACTGGTCGACAACGATTTCCTTTTGATCGGCGACGGCGATCGTTCTTGGCTTATCCCGGTCATCCGTCGGCAACACAAGTTGGTATTCGCCGGGGCCAACCAGAAACGCATAGCGGCCGTCGGCGTCGAACTGTCCCCAACGCGCCAATGTGACGCGCGATTGGAATCGCCATTTCCATTCCTTGGGCAATTCGGGCCCCAGTTGCAGGAGCAGCGGCGGTTGGTATTTCCACTTTTCCATGTCGATCGGTTTTCGATCGGGCCCGACCGTCACTCGACCGCAAATCACCGTGCCGCATTGCAGCCGCAAATCGAGGCGGTCGTGGCGATCGCCCTCTTTTAGGATGACGCCCGACAGGGTTTTGGCCGCCCAACGGTCGTCGACCACGGCGATGAGACAAGAATGGTTGGGCGGCGCTTTGAATTGATACGTGCCGTCGGCCGCTGTATAGGTCCAATCGCGAAAATAAGCCGGTTTGCCCATGCCTTCGATTTGCACCACGATCCCTTGGGCAGGTTTCCCGTCCGGATACGTCACTCGTCCGCTGAGCGACGATTGGCGAAACAGTCGGATCGCCAGATGGCGAGGATTTCCGCCGTCGTCTATGCGAAATTGCGCCGGCTGCGGCGAGGTGTAGCCGTCGCCGTTGACATAGAATTCGACGCGATCCAATTCCGCCGGAAGGCCCTCGAACGTTGCACGGCCTTTCGCATCGGAGACTTCGCCTGGCTGCGGCCAACCAAAAAAGACCAGCGTCGGTTTGCCTCTTTTCTTCAAACGGTCCAGACGGACTGTCGTGGCTGGAACCGGTTGGCCGGCCGAGTCGAACAGGTCGACGGTGACCGGCGCATCGCCGTCGAGTTTCAGCCGGATGGTTTTGGAAGACGCCGAGCGGTCGTTGTTGTTTTCGACGTCCGTCCAATAATCGGCGCCGAGGCCGGGCTTTTGGGCCCAAAGTGAAAGCTGTTTGGCATCCTTGGGCGCCCGCAGCGTCGCTTTGCCGTGCGAGTCCGTCGAAGCCGCGGCCAACCGTCCACAAGAAGCAGCCAGTTCGACCGCCACTCCGGCGACCGGCTTTTCGGCGGCGTCAACCACCTCGACGTCGTACTGCCGACTCGGTTGGAGCGTCAACCGGATCGGCGTTTTGGGCGTTGGACTTCCGACCGCCAAAACGAGCGCCTGTTGCGACCCGTCGGCGTTGGCGGCCACGAACATCGCACCCCGACAGACAGGCTTGGACAATTCGATCGAAAAGGTCCCGTCGGAATGCGTCGTGGTCGGCAGCGGCGTCTCGCCGTACGGCAAGGCCCGCACGGTTGCGTTTGTTGCCGCGTTGCCCTGCCGGTCCACAACGACGCCTGAGATCGCGTCGCGCGTCCGCTCACTTTCAAGTTGTCGGGCGGCGTCTTCGGCGCGACTCTGCAACGCATAGCGGCCCAGCACGGCCGCCAGAAACATCGCCAACGCGATCGTCAAACCGAACGTTTTGTTCGAGACTCGCATCGCCGGCTCCTCCCTTTGGCCCAAGATGTGACGCACCCGATCGATCAGCGGCCGTTCGATCAGCGACGATGCGACGGTCGAGACGGAAGAATGCGTCGGCGTTTCATGCAGCGGTTTCCGGGTTTTGAAAAACGTGTCGGCCATGGCGACCAACATTTGGGCGTAATCGCACGGCCGGCCCGTCCGAGCGACGACCGCCGCATCGCAACAATGCTCCCGTTCGCGTCGAACCCAAGCGGACACCGCCCAGACCATCGGCTGAAAGAACAAGACCGACTCCGCCACGCGCTGCAACAGATTGACCAGGTTGTCGCATCGTCGCACGTGGGCGAGTTCGTGGAGCAGCACCATTTCGAGTTGCTCGGGCGTCCATCCGGCCAAAGAAGCGGCAGGCAGCACAATCATCGGACGCACAATGCCCAGCAAGATCGGCGAGGCGACCCGATCGCACACCGCAACGCCCACGCAACGAGAAATGCGCATCGTCGCGGCCAACGATCGGCAGGTTTCGGCAGTGCAACCGTCCGACAACAACCGGCTGCCGCGTCGAAGCCGTTCGGCCCCGATCAGGCCCAGGGCCGTCAACGCGAACGTCAACGGCGAGCCCAACAGCCAAAGCCACGGCAACCGGGCCGCGGCGTTCTGCAGCATCGAAGCGCCAACCTGTGCTGGTTTTTCTGGGTTTTTTCGACCGATCACGGCAACAACCGGCGACGAGACGCCCGACGTTTGGCTGCCCACCCCCGGACTGCCGACGGCCCGCCCGTCTGTCCGCTCTGATGAATCCGCACCGTCTTGGACCAGAACCGCCGCCGCCGAGTCACTCGGCAACGATCGCGCCACCCACAGAACAATTCCGGCGGGAATTGCGCACAACAACACGAATCCGACCAAGGCTGCCGCGTATCGGACCGCGACGTCGGCCGTCCGCAATCGCCATCGCACCAGAAGCAGCGCCGCGCCGAAAACGGCTCCGATCCAAAAGTAATGGAGCATCGTCCAACCGGCCACCAGCCAAAGCCGCGATCCGATCATGATCGAAACCCTTTGCGACGTTCGGAATCTATTTCGGTTGGATCAACCTCTGAAGTTCGCTGCGTTCCTCGTCGCTCAGCTCGTCGGACTCCATCAGATGAGCGACCAATCGACCGGCGGAACCATCGAACACGGAATCGACCAGCTTTCGGATCATGCCGGAAGCGGCTCGCTTTCGCGTGGTTTTGGCCGACCAAAGATATCCCTGCGGGCCGCGGCGGCGATGGACGAGCTTCTTGTCGAGCATCACCTTTAGCATCGTGGCCACGGTGGTGGCGGCGACCGGCCGTCGACGCCGCATGGACCGGCAGATCTCGCCCAAGCCGACCGGCCCGGCCCGCCAAAGAATTTGCAACAACTCCAACTCGCCGTCCGTCGGATTCACATTTGCCGATCGAGCCATGCCAGATGCTCCTCCTTGCGTCGATGGTTCGTATTCTAACGAATTAGAATATTCCGGTCAAGGGAAATATCAGGGGGGGGGCGTGTCGTCTCGTCCATGGCGTCAACAGCTCCTGCAAGAACATCGCAACACGAAGACGTCACGCCGGCGGAAAGCCCCCCCCCCCTCGGACGCCATTGTTTCCCGCTTGACAAACGCCTCGGGATTCTTCATATTTCGGTGGTTTCCGAAATATAAAAATCCACGGAGCGTTCACGAACGTGCCGTTGAACGACGTGTTTCAAGCCCTGAGCGATCCGACCCGACGTGAAATCCTTCGGCGGCTCCGTCGGCGCGATTTGACGGCCGGCGAGATTGCGGCGGCGTTCCCGCAGGCCTTTTCGACGATCTCAGGACATTGCAAAACGCTCAAACACGCCGGACTGGTCGTCACCGAACGGCAAGGCACGAAGATCGTTTACAGCCTGAACACTTCCGCGTTGGAGGACGTGTTGGGCGTGATGATGGATTTTGTCGATGTGGGAAAACCACGACCGAAGGGGAAGCCATGAAAACCTTCATGCGAAGCGAATGGCCGTTTTGGATTCTGCTGGCCGCCATGTTCCTGATGTCGGCCGCCGCTTGGAGCGTGGTTCCGGATCGCATTCCGGTCCATTGGAACGCGCACGGGCAAATCGATGGCTACGGCGGCAAGTGGGAGGGATTGTTGTTGCTTCCGACGATTGTCGTCGGCCTCTATCTGCTGATGCTGGCGGTTCCGCGGATCGATCCGGGGCGGGCGAATTACGAGTCGTTCAAAAAAGCGTATTGGGTGATTCGGTTGGTGGTTCTTGCGTACATGGCCGTTTTACACGCGACGATTTTACTGATCACCTTGGGGCATCGTCTGGAGATGAACCGAATCGTGCTGTTGTCGTCCGGCGTGCTGCTTCTGATCCTGGGCAGCGTCTTGGGCAAGGTCCGCCCGAATTGGTTCGTCGGCGTCCGAACGCCTTGGACCCTTTCCAGCAAGCAATCGTGGACTCGTTCGCAGCGCGCCGGAGGTTGGATGCTGATCACCGCAGGAATCGTCACTCTTCCCGCTGCGTTTTTGCCGGCGCCTTGGAATTTGGCCCTATTTCTCGGCACGCTGCTGCTGGGAACGCTGTGGTTGGTTCTCTATTCCTACTTGATCTGGCGTCATGATCCGGAGCGAACGACTCCTTCCGACACGACGCCCGCCGACGAGTGATCGTTTACGGCCGCATGGCGCGGGCGATCAGGTCCCGGTCGAAATAGTTGATCGACATGCCGGCGTCGACGACGATTTGCTGGGCGTTGACGCCGCTGGAACGCGGACTCAACAAAAACGCCGCCACGGCCGCCGCCTCTTCGGTTCGCACCGCTTGTTTGCGCGGGATCACCTGTTCGGCGTAGAGATAGGCGTCCACGTAGCCCGGAATGCCCGCCGAGGCCGACGTCTTCAGCAGGCCCGGGGCGACGGCGTTGAACCGGACCTGCGAGAATCGGCTGAACGATTTTGCCAAAAACACCAGCGAAGAGTTCAACGCCGCCTTGATCGGCGCCATGTAGCCGTAGCTTTCGCTGGCCATCTGCGTGGTCGAGATCGAGATGGTCACGACCGAAGCGTCCGCGGCGAGCAGGTCCTTCAGCGCGTTGCACAGCGCGATCAGCGAGAAGCAGGAGATGTCGACCGCCTGCAAAAAGGCCCGCCGCGACGTCTCGTGGAACGGTCGAACGCCGTCCGAGTAGTCGGCGAACGCCAACGAATGGACCATGCCGTCGAATCGTCCGCCGCGCCGCTCCAAGGACTCGCGGAGCCGGGCGATTTCGTCTTCGTGTTCGACGTCGCAGGTGAATAGTTCGGCGTCGCCCAGCAGTTTTGCCAGATTCTGGCGAACCGCGTCGTTCTGCACGACATAAACGCATCGGGCTCCCGCCTCCGTGAGCGCGCGGCTGATGTGCCAGGCGACGCTTTTGCGATTGGCCACGCCAAAGATCAGAATCGTTTTGCCGGAGAGTTGCAGAAAGTCCATGAGAAGGGGACTAGGGATTGGAGGCCGGATGGAAGATCGAAAATCTGTCGTCGTGCAGGCGAACTTGAGGGAACCGCGTTCTACGTTGTCGGACTTTTAGAAAAGGGATTGATGATTTTGATGCCGCTTATCTTCAAACCGGAAAAGTCCTCGGAATACAACCGCTGGACGCCGATCTCCAAGCAAGCCGCGACAATCATGGCATCCCAGAACGCCAGGCTGTGGCGATTCATGATTTTCTCGGCACGGTCCAACATGTCCCAACTGGGCAGCGCCGCAGCCCAAACCGATCGAAGATCTCGAACGTCCTGCCATGCCTGTTGGCGACTGTACCCCAAAGGCTCCAGCTTCCTGCTAACCGAAATATACTCACAGGCGACCTGCCACAACAGCACGGGATTGGACAGCGACTCGATCAACGAGATGGCGACGGCCTGCTTTTGAGGATCTCTCGAATCGTGCGCATACACCAACACATTGGTGTCAATGGCGTTCATGCAGTTGGTCCCTCGAATAGGTCACGGCGCCGGCCGGCAGCGGGTTCCGCTTCATGCGATCCGTGACTTGCCGCAAAACACGCGTTTGGCGTTCGGCGTCTGTCACAACCGGCAAAACCACGGAGGGACCTTGAATCAATAATTCGACCTGCGAGTCTTCCGGAAAATCGCATTGTGCGAGAGGAAAGAACGCCCCCTGACGATAAATCGCTTTGGTGTGATAGGTCATAAAAACCTCCACTATCATCCTACCCCCCAAACCGACCGTTTACAAGCCAGGAAGGCGAAAACATCGAAACAGGTCCACACCGTAGCGAAAGTGCCGGTAGACGCAGACCAACGACAAATGCGTGACCTTAAGACTTGCGTCGCTTTTGGTTTTCCGCGGTTTTATTTAGTCGGTCCGTCATCACAGCCGTCTTAACGGCTTGCGGCGGTGCAGGCGAACTCGAATCGAACGGCCAGCCGGCCGTCGACCGTCACTTTGGCCTTCAAAAAAAACGCGTCGGCCAATCGTTCGGTCAGTTCGACCTCCATGACGATGGTTTCACCGGGCCGGACCATCCGTTTCAGTCGGACGTCGTTGATCCGCGTGGCGACGGGGATCTTTTTTGGGGAAGTCGGATTGCCGGCGGTCGCGTCTTCCTTGTTTTGAGACAAGATCGACGCCAGCAGGATTGCGCCGCATTGCATCGCCGCTTCGCACAACAGCACGCCCGGCACCAGCGGAAAATCGGGATAGTGGCCGGCGAAGAACCACTCGTCGCCACGGAACGTCTTTCGGCCGACGATCCGCCGATCGGTTCGCTCCGTGACTTCATCGACCAGCAAAAATGGGTCGCGATGCGGAATGGCGTCGAGGATTTCTTGGTGGGTCATCCTCCGGTCCCCTTCATCAAAAACGCATCGACGTCATTCGCCACGATCACGCCGTAGTTGACCGCGCCGAGCCAGCCGGACATGATGATGCCGACGCTGCCGGCGTGATACAATCCGGCCACATGCTCGGGCAGCGCGCGGCTGACGGCCAGGCCCTCGAACTTCGTGCCGAAGCTGGCGCCGCCGAGGTGTTTGGTGTAACGTTGAAACGTCAACGGCGTGGCGGCCTCGACGTAATCGAGCCGGTCGCGGATGTCGGGCACGTATTTTTCGGCGGCCCTGAGCGTGTCTTCGATCAGAGCCTGCTTGCCGGCTTCGTACTGATCGTGCGGCAGCGTGGCCCAATCGGCGTAATGGGCGTTCGTGCTGGCCACGATCGCACAACGATTCAGCGCGGGCCGCGTTTTCGGATAATAGAACGAAAACGTCCGGCTCGTCACGTTTCGGCTCAGCAGCAGATCGGTGCGAAACTCCGACGCGACGGAGCTGAACAGCAAATCGCCGCACTGGCTCTCTTCCAGCGGCTGGTCCGGCTTCAGGGCCATGTACACTTGCGTGCTCGAATTGTTCAGCCGCACGGCCCGGGCCTGATCGAGAAAATCGGCGTCCCAAGCGTCCGGCCCGACCAGATTGAAAATCGTATCCAGCAGATTCGCGTTCGACACGACGGCGCGGCAGGCGATCCTGCGCCCGTTGATCGTGACGCCTTCGATGCGGCGACCCGTCGTGTGGATTTTGTCGACGTTGCAGCGGGTCTGAACGTCCACGCCGTTGTGGGCCAAATCTTGGCCCATCAAGTCGATCAGCCGATCGGTGCCGCCGTGAAACGTGTAGACGCCCTTCGACATGAAGTTGGAAAACACGATGCCGTAGGTCAAGGCCGGGTCTTCCAAGGTCGAGCCGTTGGCGTAGGTGATCGGCTCCATCAACAGCCGGACGACGTCGCCCCGGCCCGGAAAGAATCGCTCGAACAGTTGGCCGGTCGTCGTGGCCTGGTCGTCGTAAAAGTTCATGTCCCGAGCCGCGTCGAAAAACGCATCGACGGCGGTCGGCTCAATATGAAAACGCTCGATCAGCAGCCGCGTAAAATCTTGGCGGTCGAACGTGGTCGACAACGTGAACATCGGGTTGTCGAAACGGATGTCCTTCAACTGGACGATCGAATCGGCGATTTCGCGGGTCCAATAGCGTCGGCAGCTTTTGATCATCCCGACGGGAAACCCGTGCAAGGCGACGTCGAACACGTGCCCGCCGCGACGATGAAACCAAGTGGCCAGCCCGCCGAGTTTGACGTGTTGTTCGGCCAAAAGAACGGAACGGCCGGCGCGGGCCAGCACGTTGGCGGCGGTCAGACCGCCCAAGCCGCCGCCGATCACGACGACGTCGTAGCGGTCTCGAGCGTTTTGCGGTGAACCGTTGGGCATGATGACTATTTCAACAGGTGTCGATTGGCGATGCTGATGCCGCTGATGATCGTGCCGACGATGCCGACCAGGCCTTGATCGTTGCCGCAAATGAACAGATTGTTCAATCGCGTGGTGCCGTCGCGGCTCTTTTGGGCCGATCCATAAATCGCGCCGTCGGCGTGGCCGGTGAACCGATGGATGGTGCGCGGCGTGAACAGGTCGGTCTCGACCACCGCGCGGCGGAAGTCGGGCACGAATCGGGCCGCGGAGGCCGAAAGTTGCTCGTAGCAGCGGGCTTTTTCTTCGCGGTAGCGGTCCGGATCGAGCGCGGCCCAGCGGTCGAAATTGGCCAACGCGGAGATGCGGATCATGCCCTCGCTCAACGGCTCGGAATACGCGAAATTGTTCGGCGAGCAGACGGTGCCGCTGCGGAAGTCGGTCAACTCGTCCGGCTTCTCGTAGTGGAACTTTTCCGAATCGTTGAAGAAGACGATCGTTTTGTCGTAGCCCAACTCGCCGGGCGGCGTGTTCAAGATCGAAATCGATTCGACGAACGACAGCCGGCCGGGCGGCGACTGCGGCTGCTCGGCTTCGTCGTCGCACAACTGCATCGTCTCGGCCCAACCGGCCGACGACAGCACGTTGCGCGTTTCGATTTCCGACCCGTCCTGCAACACGACTTTGCGCACCGCGTTGCTTTCGACGGCGATTCGTTCGACCGCCGCCCGCAGACGCAGTTCGCCGCCGAGATCCTTGAAACGCCGGACGAGCATTTTGAGGATCATTTGGATTCCGGTCAGCGGTCGCGCGAGGCCCTCGAGAAAAATCGCGCGGAACAAAATGCTGAATTGATCGAAGTCGATGTCGTGCTCGCGGGCGCCGCCGTAAAACAGGATCGGGCAAAACAGCATTTCGACCAGCAGCGGATCGTCGATGATTTCGCCGACCACCTGGCGGGCGGACCGATTCGCGCCGGACGCCCCGAACTGATCGTAATCGTGCAGCGACGAGACCAACCGCCGGAAATTGTCGACCTGTCGCGGAAACCGCAGCCGGACTTCCGATTCGAACAGTTCGAATTCGTTCGAGAATTGGAGGATCGCGCCGGGAAAGACGATGGCCGAGCCCAACTGGGGCGCCAAGGCCCAATCTTCCCACGTGACGCGCAACTGCCGCAAGAGCCGCGCGAACGGGCCGCGACGCGAGCCTTTCGGCGCGAAGTTGGTCACGGCGTGCAGGCCCACGTCGTAGGTGCGGCCGCCCTGGCGATAAAACGAGTTGAGCCCGCCGATGACGCTGTGCCGTTCGAGGATGCAGACGCGCTTGCCGAAATGGGCCAGGCGGATGCCCGCGGCCAGTCCCGACATTCCGGCGCCAATGATGACCGTGTCGTACATGGGCAAGGGCAGGGATTAGAGATTAGGGATTAGGGATTAGAACTCGACGGCGTTGTCTTCTCTAATCCCCAATCCCTAATCTCTAATCCCTCTTTTTCACAGATCTTTCATTCTCGGTTCCAAATAACGCACCGTGCTGGCCATGCTAGCCAGTTCGGTATACTGTTCTTCGGGAATCTGGATGCGATAGCGTTTGCGCAGCTCCATCACGATGTCGAGGAAGTCCATGCTGTCCATTTCGAGCTGCTCGCGGAAAGGCACGTCCTCCTTCAAATTGCTGAGGTCTTCGTCGGGGGCGATGTCGGCGAGGATATGGAGCACGGCTTGTCGGATTTCTGCTGCCGTCATGGCTGATTCTCCGTCAGAGGTGGAGTCAGGCGGGCAGACGCGCAAATCGGAGATTCCTGAGGAACCGCAAGCGATCGCGTCTGACCTCTGCACTTTTTATATTTGTTGGACAATGACTACGGAATTGATTCCCAACATTCCGAACGAATTGTTCAGAATGGTGCGCACGGTTCCCAACTGCCGAGGCTGATTGGCCACGAGGCCGGGCAACTCGCACTTGGGATCGAGGTGATCGAGGTTGATCGTGGCGTGGCATACGCCGTCGTCGAAGGCGGGCAGGTTGCCGGCCAATTCCAACGCGCCGGCGGCGCCCATCGCGTGGCCGATGAAACTCTTGGTGTTGTTCATGGCCGTGTGGCGGCCGTTGTTGCCCCAAACGCGTCGCAAAGCGTCGCACTCTTGGGCGTCGCCCGAGGCGGTGCCGGTCGCATGGGTGCTGACGATGCTGATTTCCTCGGGCGAGAGTCCGGCGCGACGCAACGCTAGGTGGATGCACTCGGCCTGCCGCGTCGGATCGGGCAGCACGAAATCGGTGGCGTCGCTGTTCATGGCGTAGCCGACCACCTCGCCGTAGATTTTCGCGCCGCGGGCCCGGGCGTCGCTAAGCCGCTCCAAGACGAACAGACAGCCGCCCTCGGCCACCACGATGCCGTTGCGATCGACGTCGAACGGCCGGC
>JBDKTJ010000114.1:0-11747 GCA_039698075.1 Thermoguttaceae bacterium
CTCTCCCCCGTCGAAAAAAGTGCAGATCGACGTGCGGCTCGACGAGGTCGTGCTGCGCGCCCTCGAAAAAGAGCCGGAACGACGCTATCAGCAGGCCCGCGAGATGAGGACGCAGGTCGAAAGCATCATCACGACGCCGGTCGAACAGTCGGCAAAGGTCCAGTCGTTTGCGCAAGAAGTGCCTGCCGAAGACTATGCCATTGAGATTGGTTCTTGTTTGAGTCGCGGTTGGCAGCTACTGGCGAGCGATTTTTGGCCGATTGCCGGCGTTGTTGCGTTGGTTTTGTTGTTGTTATACGCGGGGGTGTCGCTTGTGCCGCTAGCGTTGGTTGTCGGCGGTCCGCTCTTTGGTGGGCTGTGCTTGTTTCTGCTGAAGAGAATCCGCGGCGAACCGGCAACCTCGGAGGTGGCGATTTTTTGTTTTCGCACGGCCTTTGTTCCCAGGTTTCTTCATCTGTTTCTCACCGGCCTCTTGGTGGCGACGCTTACGATGGTCGGGTTGATGTGCCTCCTGCTGCCGGGCATTTATTTTGCGGTTGCATGGACATTCGCGTTGGCGTTGGCGGCCGACAGGCAGCTCGATTGCTGGCCGGCGATGGAGCTGAGCCGCAAGACGGTTGCAAAGCATTGGTGGCAGATTTTGAAATTGGTGCTCGCGTTGGTCGCGATCAACTTGGCCGGGCTATTGGCCTTTGGCATAGGAGTTTTCATCACCGCGCCGCTGACGTTGGCCGCTTTGATGTACGCCTACGAAGACGTTTTCGGATCGAAGAAGGCGGCGCCACGCTGCAAAAGCGTCGCAGACTCGGCCGCAGACTCGCCATGCACCGCTGGCGGCATATCCGCCGTTGCTTCGGACGATGGCATTGAAGACGCGCGACGCCAGGTGCACGGCCCTGCCATTGGGCTGTTGATTACGGGAATTCTGAATTGGGTGGTTCTCACAGGAATCACGATTGGCCGCGTAAGCTTTTGGTATCCAGATCATCCATCGCACATGCTTGGGATGTACCATATTCTGATCGTGGTGATGGCTGCATTTTTATGTGGCATCGTGATGATTCTTGCCGCACTGAAGATGCAGCGGCTGCAAGCCTATGGACTGGCCATCACTGCCAGTATTTTGGCAATCCTTATTTCGCCGAGCAATCTGATCGGCCTGCCCATCGGCATTTGGGCGTTAGTTGTATTGAGCGATTTGTCCGTGAAAAGGGCTTTCGAGGAACAAACACGGCGCAGATTCGGCGGTGTTCCTCCCCAGCCTACAACATGGCATCGCCGTTTTGGCGGAGTTGCTCTTGCCACCTTCCTATTGACGATACCCGTGTCATTCTCCGTTGCGATGTTCATCCGAACAAACTGGTGGGCCGTATTCCTAATGGTAATCCTCCTTGGGTTGGCGGCAATCCTTCTGGGACTTGTGGGTTGGAAGAGCAAGTTGGGCAAAACGGCGGTCATCGGAGCCGGATTCCTCCTTCTTCCCGTTCTGACACTTCACATCGCCGGATTGGTCGAAGCCAGAATGCACTGGTGGCGCGATTCTGGAAGTCAACCCGTTCCCGTTGCAAATGCCTTGGAGGAATACCGTCAGACACTAATTGGCTATGATCTAGGCTTTAACTCGGTCTTTCCACTGAAGAAGTGGACGCACTACGACGCCTCCCGGCTGGAAATGTACCCAACCAAAGACGCTTGGCCTCATGTGCTAGGTCACGTGGACACCAAACCAAACTCGTTCAAGATTGTTTGGAATGAATCGCAATACCCAAGTAACCCGATCGCTGGCCCAAATGCCTTTATGGTGCCTTTGGACCAAGGCTTGGTGGCAAATTCCACCTACGTGACCTTGCTGTTTCTCAAGGGCATATCGCCAAAGGGCACGGTGGTGGCCAATACCTATGCGTCACTTGTTTGCATCGGGTCGATGGAGGGGCGACTGAACTTCGATTCTTATGCCACGGCCCTGTTGAAAGGCGATGTTTCGGGACAAATCACCAGTGAGTCCTACTTCGATCTCGTTGTGACAGGCAAATTCTCCGGCCGTATACTAGCCGATTCCTATGCGATGATATACCTGATGGGTGGTTGCGAGGGCAGCGTGGAGTTGAAGCAGGGCGCCAAGGTCTATATTGCTGGACGAACGACCAAAGCCAATTTGAGTCGTGTTAAAGGACAAGGCAACGTGTTTTTGGAAGACTCGGACCTTTCGCCCGGAGAACACAAAATCGGCGATTTGAATGTGACGGTGGCAAGTAGTAACGAGTCAAACACTCCCGCACCTGACGGTGCAGTCCTGAAGTCGCTACTCGGCCCATGGAAGGTGGTGCGGATCGAAAAGGGGGATGCTTCAAGCTCGAATTGGGGCAGTGATGGATGGGGCTACATCGATAGTGACCAACTCACTCGTGTTGTTTTTGATGAACGATATTTTCACTTTCAGGCAGTGAAGCACGGAGATGTCCAAACATTGGAGTGGCATGTTAATCCATTGGCCGTGCCGAAGACCATGGATTTGCGTACGCAGCATTCACCCACGGAACCAGGTGAGTTGGCTGCCTTGGGCATTTACGAAATCGACGGCGATCGATTGAAGATGTGTCTAGCCAAATACTCGCCGGTGTTGCAGACCGAGCAACGGCCCAACAGCATGGCGATTCGACCCAATTCTGGCGATATTTTGCTCACTCTTGAGCGCTATCGACCCTCCGAGGATGAAAAGGCACTCCAGGGCACGTGGGATGTGGTTAGCCAGTCTGAGGACGGCAAGGCTGTCTCCCAAAAGGAGCTCAAACATAGGTATCTCAACGTTTTCGACGTTGAGGCTCGTTTCTGCGATGGGAGCAACCAGTCCTTCCCACGCGACATTGCGGGGGGGCTGTTCGTCCTCGGCCCCACAAAGCAACCCAAGACCATTACGATTTCAGGATTTGACTTCGACTTGATAGGCAGCCCCCAACCGAACGGAAATGGAAACTGGAAGAAGCAACAGCTCGTCGGCATCTACAAACTGGATGGCAACCGACTGACCATAGCCTATCGCAAGGACGGCGCACGGCCGGAGAAGTTTGAATCGACGCCCGGTTCAGACGTGACGCTGTTGGTGCTCCGAAAAATCGAGCCCAAAAAGGCACCGAAAGACACGGGCACAGGCGATGTGTCGACCATGGACGCCTTGGCCGCCATTCGACCGCTCGATGTGATTCAAGTTCGTGTTGTTGGCACGGTGATTGATCAGCCGATCGATGGATTTTATCTGGTCGAGCCGGACGGCAACGTGGCTCTGGGGCCGTTGTATGGCCGGGCGAACGTCCGGGGGCTGACGATGGAACAGGCCGAGGCGGCCATCGCCAAGCAACTTCAAAAAACTTTGACTCGGGTCGACGTTCAAGTGACATTGGCTCGGCGCGGCGCGACGTGGCGAAAGGCCGTCTTTACGCGGTCGCCGTATGGAATCCAGCCGATGGACGTGCTTCAAGTTCGCGCCGCCGAGACGCTCCTCGATCAGCCGATCGACGGGTTTTTCTTGGTGGAGTCCGGAGGCTCGATCGCGTTGGGACCGGTCTACGGTCGAGCGAACGTAAAGGGCCTGAGCCTTGAAGCGGCGGAAAACACGATCAAGAAGCGGCTGGAACGGGTGCTGATCAAGCCGGAAGTCCAGGTCACGTTGCCTACGGTCGGGCAAGGAACGCTGCCGGGCGGTCAGTGGCGAGAAGTAACGCCGCCTGCGAACCCGTACCAGATTGGGGTCGGCGATCTGCTGTTTTTGGATGCGGCGCGAATCGCGCCGGACACGCCCATTCGTGACATCATTTGTGGCATTTATCTGGTCGAACCAGCCGGCACGGTCGCGTTAGGTCCATTGTACGGCCGAGCCGTCGTCAAGGGCCTGACGCTGAAGGACGCTGAAAAAGCGATTCAAAAGAAGTTGCGAGAGGTCGTCAACAAGCCTGCGGTCGCCGTGACGCTGGCCGGCTGGGTCGATGGCGAGCGGACGATGCTGCCCGGCCCTCGCACATCGCCTGCGGTTTCGTCTCCGGCGGCCGAGAAAAATCGTTTTGAGCAAAGGACGAAAAAGCCGTCTGAGAACAGTCGGCCCTTGGCCCACGGTCCGTCAACGTCCGGCGCTGTTTTGGTCTATGAGATGGATCCAAGCTCCGCATCGGCTGGCTCGCCCGCTCCCGATATGGACAAGCTCCTGAACGTGATCGACTTGCGGCTCAACGCGGGGGTGGAAAAACTCGCTCAGGTGCGGAAACTGGACGACCGACGGATCGAGGTGGCGTTGCTGCGGCCCAGTGACGCGGACCGAAAACGTGTGGAGCGATTGTTGGCTCGCCCTGGCACATTGGAGTTCCGTATTCTGGCCAGCAGCAAACAGCACAAGGCACTGATGGAACGCGTCAACAAGGAGCCGGGGAAGGCTGAGTTTCTTGACGAAGCGGGCCAACGTTTGGCTTGGTGGGTGCCGATGCGAGAAGGCAAGGAACGGAGCATCCATGATTTCATCGTCGCTCGATTCAAGAAGAAGCAGAACGATCGCGAGGTCATGGAAGTCCTGGTGGTCGCCGACCCCTACAACGTCACGGGCGCGTATCTTACGAAGGCCGAGGCCCAACGCGACCATCGCGGCCAGCCTTGCATCGGTTTTACGTTGAACGATGCCGGCGGAAAGCGTTTCGCCCAACTGACCGGCGACCATCTGCCCGACGCGGCAACCAATTTCACCTACAAGCTGGGCATCATCCTTGACGGTGAACTGTGGTCGGCCCCGTCGATTCAGAGCGTCATTCACAACCAAGGGCAGATCACCGGCACGTTCACCAAGCAGGAGGCTGCGGAAATCGCCGATGTGCTGAACGCCGGGAGTCTGCCCGCCTGCCAACTCAAATTGCAGTCGACACGCCAAACGCAACACGAAAGCTCGCAACGTGTCGATTCGATGAACCAGTAGATCCACGCCGCGTTCCGTTTTTGAAAATGCGCGAGCGCTGATTCGCAAAAACGGTTCTTTTCCGTCGGCGATGTTTTGAGGACGGCGGACGAAGCATCGCGGCGGCCCAACAAAGCCAAACCCCTCTGCAGGGCAGGCACCTACTCTCTCAGAAATGGCTCGAAAACCACAACTTTTAGGTGAATGCGAGACCAGCCTTACAAGATAGTCCTTCAGGTGCAGCCTGTCGTGTGTGGACGAAACAACCGGCCCCATCCAACGCTACTGCGACGCGACTATAACAATCGACGCGAAACGAGCTGATTATGGTCAAAAGTATAGGGTGTTTGTTCAATGTTTCAGCGATTTCTTTTAGCATTGTTGGACGGAAATAAGCATAATGAGGTTCGATGATCGAGAGGTTGTGGACGAGGAGGGGTGATGGTTTTGTTGTGGGGAGTTGAGACGCCCGTCGTGGGGCGCGATTCAAGAGAGTGCGGCGACCAGGGGGCTTTTCGGACAGGGGTCGCCAAAAGAGACAAGGCACGTTCATTTGCGTTTTCTTTTTCAGGGTTTTTGGAGGGTCACACAATGAGATTGATTTCGAGGAAGTTTGGCCTAGCGCTATCACTCGGGGTGATTGCGCTAGGGTTCGCCCAAGCGGCGAACGCCGCCACCACCTACTACTACCAGTGGACTGGTGTGACGGATTCCGATTTAACCAAGTCCACGAACTGGACGACCGGTAGAGGCCCGGCTACGTTCAACGGCACGTATGATCTGACGCGTCTGTATGTTACGGTGACGCAGACCGGCACTCCTGCTCCGGCGAAGGCTCCGTTGATCTACACCGAGGCTCAAGGTCACACCACGTATTCCACGACCGCTGCCAGAGCTCTCTATGTTCAACAGGGCGAGATGCAAATCAACGGCGGCACCTTCGAGACGTGTGGTGCTGTAAACCCTGATGCCATCGGGTATAGTGCCTATGCAGCCACCTTGACCATCAATGGGGGAAACTACCTCAACACGGGTGCAGCGGCCTCCAATGGCTTCATCGTGCATTACATGAACACCGGAGACTCGACGCTCAACGTTATGAACGGCACTTTCGCGGCCAACTATATAGCGTTCAACGCGACTGCGTCGAATGCGCCTAACTCGAGCGGTAATGCAACCGTTAATCTGGAGAATGGCGGCGTTATTGAGACTGGAGCCGTTTACGAAGTGGCCAACGCCACGAGCACGATGGTTTCCACTTTCAACTTCAATGGCGGCACGCTCAAGGCCCGCGTCGCCGGGTCCTTCAGCGGCCTCGATTACGCCTACGTGAAGACGGGTGGCGCGATCATCGACACCAACTCCCTCAACTATGCCATCGGCCAAAACCTGTTGGCCGGTACGGAGGGCAGCGGTGGCTTGACCAAGAATGGTGAAGGCAAGTTGACCATCACGAGCGCTGGCAACACCTACACCGGTGCGACGGCGGTCAACCTCGGCAAGTTGGTTGTCAACGGCTCGATCGCCGCCAGCAGCGGCGTCAGCGTCGCCGCCGGTGCCAGCCTGGGTGGTTCGGGCACGGTCTCCGTCATCAGCGGCGCCGGCTCGGTCGGCCCTGGCAGCAGCCCGGGAATCTTGACCGCCTCGAGCATCGACCCGAGTGCGGGCACGGACTTCGCGTTCGAGTTGACCGCGGCGGCTCCGACCTATAGCAGCGCCACGGCCAGCGGCAACGACGTGTTGCATCTGACCGGCGCGACGCCGATCGCCTCGGCTCTGACCTCGGAAAACGTGGTCGACGTGTATCTTGGCGTGGCGAGCGTGGCGGCGGGCGACAGCTTCCTCGGCGGTTTCTACGAGGACGCTGCGACCGACTTCACCAGCGCGATTTCCGGCGCGTCGTACAACTTCTTCGTGTTGGGCGACGGCGCGGGCACGCACGCCTACAACGGTACGAACTACTACACGCTGGGCGAGTACAACTCGGCGTTGTCGGTGGACGTGGCAACGGTCGCCTCGACGGCTGATTTCGCCACGGGCACGGTCAACGGCGGCGTAACGCAGTTCACCATTGCGGCGGTGCCGGAACCGGCCACGGCCGTCATGTTGCTGGGCGGTCTGCTCGGCCTGGTCGCTTACGCTTGGCGCAAGCGCAAGTAAAAAAGTGCGGGATGGATGGCGGATGGCGGAGAGCGCCCCGAGCGCTCTCCGCCATCCAAAGTCCGCCGCAAGGAATGCTGGCACAAGTAATGCAGGTGGAGAGACCTGAATGACCGTTGGTCGGGAAGGAGAATCGGGTCATGTTTTTCTTATCGCAATCTTATCGGAGTCAAAACAGGATGTTCGTTCGATGTAATTTACCCTCTGGCCGACACCGGTCCTCGGGCCGCGGTTTCACGTTGGTGGAACTTTTAGTGGTCATTACGATCATCGGTATCTTGATCGCGTTGTTGCTGCCCGCGGTGCAATCCGCCCGCGAGGCCGCTCGACGCATGCAATGTTCGAACAACATGAAGCAGTTGGGCTTGGCCCTGCACGGCTATCTGGCCGCTACGGGAGGCACGTTCTTCCCGCCAGGTACGTCTATGGGCACTCCTCGCAGAAAGCCTGCCCTGTTCACCACACTGCTGCCCTACCTAGAATTGCAGTCACTTTACGACCAAATCGACAAAAATTTAAGAACCGACGACTCGACGACTCTTTCGGCCACCGGCGACAAGCCGCGTTATACGGTCGTTTCCGCGTATCTCTGCCCGAGTTACCCATTTCCGACTGTTATCATCTCGAATCCATCGCAGAAGTACTACGATGGCGCCTTGACGACTTACCAGGGCATAGGCGGAATGAAAACGACCGCCAGCTCGGCAACCTCGGGCACGTCAACGTGGGGGCCTAACCCCGACCCAGCACCGAATCAGGGAGCTATCCCTAGAGACGGCCTGTTCATGTTCAGCACTCCTCGAAACATGGCCGACGTTACCGCTGGTCTAAGCAACACGCTGGCCATGGGAGAGTTCGTCTACCGATTGACCAGTGACACCGCAACCCGTGGCAGGGTCCGTCCGTGGTTCATAAGCGAAACCTATGACAGCGCCACCAGCGGCATGGACAATTTCAAAGCCATTGTGTACCCAATCAACTCGAAGACTGAACTAGCGGACTACACCTTACTCAACTTCAACTGGAGTCCGATGGGCAGCTACCATGCCGGCGGCGCGAACTTCCTTGTTGGGGATGGGTCTGTGCATTTTATTTCCGACAATATCACGCTGGATCTTTACCAACAACTGAGCAAGGTTAGAAAGGATGACAATTTTGCAGACGTATCGATACCCGACTGATGTTCGCGGCGTTCTTTGTCTTGCGGCGGCGATGGCCGTGGCGCTTTGCACCATGGCGACCGGCTGCGGCCGCAGCGATCGTTCGCCGACCGCGCCGGCGACGGGCAAGGTGTTGTTCAACGGCAAGCCGCTGCAATCCGGCTCGGTGATGTTCGTTCCCGACGCGGGGCGGCCCGCCGAGGGCGAGATTCAGTCGGACGGCACGTTTCAGCTTACGACCTACCAGAAGCACGACGGCGCCGTGGTCGGTCACCATCGGGTGGCGATCACTTGCAACGAACCGCCCAAGACGGGCGTCATCGACGCCGGTCCTGGTCCGTCGCTCATTCCATTGAAGTATAACGAACATAAAACCAGCGGACTTGAAGCAACTGTGAAGGACAAGAACGAACCGTTTGTTTTTGAATTGACCGGCAAGGCTCCCTAGTCTTGCAGATGTTTCCGGCGTGTGCGTAGCGGATGACGGAATAGGACACCGCATTCCGAGACGCTCGCCGGCGGAGTTGAAAAAAGGCGGAATGAATGGCGGAGGGTGCAATGCGATCCCCGCCGTCCAAAGTCCGCCACACAGGAGGTTCGCTCCTGAAAGGCGTTGCAAAACCCAATGACTCTTTTTTGTTTCTCTTTTTTTCTTCCGGAGGGTGCACTATGAGATTGTTTCGAAGAACCATCGGCTCCCTGTTTTCGCTAACGTTCGTCTTAGCGGGACTTTGTGGTGGAACCGTGCAAGGCGCCGCGGTCATCTACACTTGGACCGGCGGAACCGACGGCAATTGGACAACGACTGGCAATTGGACCGGCGGAAGCGTCCCGGGCACCGACGGCACGTATCCCGACGTCCGCCTCTACGTGAACGCCGGCACCAATGCGTTGAATTACACGGCAGCCCAGGGTTACACCATCTATTCCACGAATGAAACTCGCGCCCTCTATATTCGAAAGGGCGAGATGCAAATCACCGGCGGCACTCTGGAAACGTCCGGCAGCACGACCTACGATGGCATGGGAGACACCAGCGCAAACACCATCTTGACCATCGACGGGGGAGACTATCGCATCACGCGATCGACCAACAATGGTTTCACCGTGCACTACCGAAGCACCGGAGACGCGACGCTCAACATTAAGAGCGGGTCTCTTGCGGCCGACTGCATTAACTTCAATTCAACTGCGAAGAATGCGCCTAATGCGAGCGGCAGCGGAACCGTCAATCTCGACGGCGGCGTTCTCCTAACCGGCTCGGTTTACGAGGTGGTGAATACCACAAGCACGGTGACTTCGACGTTCAACTTCAACGGTGGCACCCTCAAGGCTCGCATTGCGGGCGGAACCTTCGGCGCCAGCGAAACCTACAGCAATCTCGATCACGCGTATGTCAAGGCGGGCGGGGCAATCATCGACACCAATTCGTTCGACTATACCATCAGTCAAAACCTCGAGGACGGCACCGGCGGCACCGGCACCAACGGCCTGACCAAATTGGGCCAAGGCACGCTTTTCCTCTCCGGCACGAACACCTACGTCGGCGGAACCAAGGTGCAGGCGGGCGCTCTGGCGGTGACGAACCTTAGCGCTCTGCCGGACTACAACACCGCCGGCAAAGTGACCGTCAGCAGCGGCGCCACCTTGGCGGTGACCGGCGAAAGCGATTTCGACGCCTTGCGAACCAGCGCCGTGACGTTTGAAAGCGGCTCGTACATTGGTTTCGGGGTTTCAGCCGGCAGCAGCACGGTCTGTTCCACCAATCTGACCAATCTTCCTGCGGGATTGGCGAAAGTGGGCCTCGGCACGCTGACTCTCACGAACACGAACAGCTACACCGGCGGCACCCGCGTGATCGCCGGCAATTTGACGGTCGCCAGCCTCAACGCCCTGCCGGACTACAACACGGCCGGAAAGGTCTCGGTCGACGCCGGCGCAACCCTGGCAGTCACCAACGCCAGCGATTTCAACACGTTGCGATCGAGCGCCGCTACGTTCAGCGCCGGCTCGTACCTTGGCGTCGACACGACCGACCGCGGCCATGTCATCTGCTCCAATATCACCAGCCTCCCGACCGACGCGATCTTCGCCAAACTTGGCTCCGGCAAATTGACCCTCGCCGGCACCAACACCTTCACAAACGCAATCGCTGTCTTGGGCGGCACTTTGTCTTATGCGGCGAACAGCGCTATCGCTGCCGCCAGCGCTGTGACGGTGAACAATGGCGTGCTTGCTCTGAATTCTTACAGCGGCACCGTGGGCTCGGTCACGCTGACCAACGGCACCATCAGCGGCACGGGAACGCTGACCAGCACGTCAGGTTTCTCGGTTCAGAATGGCGTCGTTGCAGCCAATTTGGCGGGCAACGTGGGCCTGACCCAAGTCGGTGACGCCCTCGTTCCCACCAACTTCACGGGCACGACCCTCAGCGGCGTCAACACCTACACCGGCGGCACTCACGTCGTAGCCGGCGCCTTGACGGTCACCAGCCTCAACGCCCTGCCGGAGTACAACACGGCTGGAAAAGTTACCGTCGACAGCGGCGCGGTCCTGGCGGCCACCAACGCCAGCGACTTCGATACCTTGCGCGCCAGCGCGGTGACCTTTAACACCGGCTCGTACATTGGTATCGACACCGCCAATGGCGACATCACCTATTCCGCCAATCTGGCCAGTCTGCCCACCGGCCTCGCGAAGGTTGGCAAGGGGATGCTGACCTTGAGCGGCACCAACACCTACTCCAGCGGCACCAAAGTCCTGGGTGGCGTTTTGACGGTAACCAACCTGAGCGCCTTGTCCGGTTACGATACCGCCGGCCAAGTGACCGTAGGGGCAAATACCGTGCTGGCGGTCACCAACCTTGCCGACTTCCAGACGTTGAACAGCAGCGCCAGTGCCGTGACGTATGAAAGGTCCGCTTGCCTCGGCTTCGACACGACCTATGGCGACATCACCTTGTCCGACCCCATCACCTCCATTATTTCTTCTAATTCTGGCGTGGGACTGGCGAAGGTGGGTACGGGCACGTTGACCCTCAACGCCGCCAACACCTACACGTACCAAACCAAGGTTTGGGGCGGCACGTTGGCCTATGGCGTGGACAACGCGATCAACACCGGCATCGTGAATGTCAATTACGGCGCCGAAATCGCGATGGGCGCCCACTCCGACAGCGTCGGGCAAGTTAACGTGACCGATGGACGCATCACCGGCACGGGAACGCTCACCAGCACGGCGTTCTTCAATGTCGGAAACGGCTCCATTAGCGTTAATTTGGCTGGCGCTGTGGCGCTGACCAAGACCAATGGTACGGCGACCATGACCCTTAGCGGCACGAACAGCTACACCGGCGGCACCAATATCAACGCCGGTTGCCTGACGGTTACCACGCTGGGCGCCTTGCCCGACTATGGCACCGCCGGCAAAGTGGTGGTCGCCGATGGCGCCGTGCTGGCCGCCACCAACGCCAGCGACTTCGATACCTTGCGAGCCAG